>CAZFJD010000165.1:0-7753 GCA_964518775.1 uncultured Syntrophaceae bacterium | reverse complement strand
ACCCAAAGCGATCATCCCTGCTCCAATGCTTGTGGTCTTCAAGAATTGTCTCCTGGTAATCTCATCTCTCCTCTTCTTGCTATTCATACTCCATCCCCCCTTTCTTTGGATTTGCTCCCTGATTTAGGGAACCTTATAGCCAAATTCATGACAGTTGCCGCAGTAGTCCTCAGATGGCTTGTGAGCATGATGACAGAGTTCACATTCTACATTTCCCAAGTGGGAATCGTGTGGGTTTGGTATAACTTTCTGTGTTCGATTAGCAAGTTTAACCTGATCTCCGTGACATTTGTTGCAGACCGATGTCGGAACCCGCTCCTTTGGTGGACTCTCTTTATGGCAACCCTCACAGCCGACACCTCGGAGCTTATGTTTATCCGCTAAGAATGCTGGCTGGGCTGATGTTGCCGAGAAGGAATGACTGCTAAGAAAGGAAAGTAGAACGGCTGAGATAACGACAATGGAAAGACGTGTTCTTGGAACAATCCTTAAACTATCAATGGCAATTTTTCTCCATGGGGTTAAAATTCTTAGAAGTCCTCCAAGAAGCTTGGTCCTCCAGATAGGAAGCTTCACCCGCATTCACAAAAAATGGTGGGAAGGAACCACTAAATTTAAAACTTCCTCCACCCGTAGAAGAGACATGTTCCACTATAAATAAACCCAAGATTTTGTCAAGTATTTTGGGATCGTTAAATTGAGAAGATAGCTATGAAGCGATTATAAAGCGAGCCATCGGCCGTCCACGAAAATATTCTTTGCCTCCAACTTCAGTCAGGATTTCTTATATTAACCTGCTCTGGCGTCATTGATCATTGGAATTTTATCTTTTCCCTCTTATCCACCACTCGCTTCGCTTTGAAGGTGGTCCGTTTGAGAGTGCCGAAAGGAACAAATTTAACCTCGGGGATCATATGACACTCTTCTTTCAGCCGATCATTCAACTGAGGTGCGACTTTCCGAACGTCTTCCTCCTTGAGGCATTCGACGATAATTGTACACGTATCCTCACCTGACTTCGGATCGGTAGATAGTTCAATACAGAATTCATCGGAAAGTTCACCGAAACCCCTGACGACATTCTCCAGGTGGCTCGGAAAAACGTTCTTACCAGCGCACACGATACTGTCTTGCGCCCTTCCGAGGATTCCTCCCACCGAGCGGGCATGAGTTCGACCGCATCTGCATTTTCTCTTATCCAATCTGGCCATATCATCTGTCCAATAGCGGATTAACGGCGTGGCTTCCTTAGTGAGATGGGTGATCACAAGCACGCCCACTTCTCCAAGGGTGGAGGGTTTCTTTGTTTCAGGATCGATCACTTCAACAAGGAGATGGTCCTCGATCCAATGGATCCCGGCCTTCTGGGAGCACTCCGTAGCGATAATTGGACCAATCTCTGTCAATCCATAACAGTCGAAAGCCTCAATACCCAACCCCTCCTCGATCTTCTGACGCGTGGCAGGAACTTCAGCGCCTACTTCTCCACCAAAGCATCCGATTCTTAAAGGAATATCGTTGGGCGAAACCGCCGTGGACCTCAATCGTCCTGCGATGTATAAAGCATACGAAGGAGTTCCGATCAAGACAGTGGACCCGGGGTTGAGGAGATAATCGATTTGGCGTTCGGTCTTCATAGCTCCCACAGGAATCATGAAGCAGCTTAGTTCTTTGGAAGCGTAATGAATGGAGATCCCTGCAACCCAGATCCCATAACCAAATCCATTTTGGATGATATCTCCTGGCCGGACGCCAAAGGTCCACATCATTCTCGCTGTCCATCTTGAGATATGCTTCACATCCTCGTGGGACCAAATGGTATTAGTAGGAGCCCCTGTTGTTCCTGGAGAGGGATGAAATTCTGCCCAAGTTTCCGGCGGAGCTACGGCGTATCTCCCAAAGTGAGGATACTTCTCTTGCTCCTCATGAAGTTCCGACTTCGTGAGAAAGGGAAGGTGAATCACATCGTCTAAGGATCGGATGTCATCAGGTTTGATACCGGCATTCTTAAACTTTTCTCGATAAAATTCGGAATTCCGGTGGCACCTTCTCAATTGAAGCTTAAGTTGATGGAGTTGGAGGGCCTCCAATTCTTCGCGATCCATCGTCTCTATTTCGATATCGAAATACTTTCTGATCTTCATGTTGCCCCCTTCCCCTCACCCCCTCCCTCTCCCCTAAGGGGAGAGGGAGGGGGTGAGGGGTTATTTTCTTGATGGCCATTTCAGTGGTGGTACATAGACAGCCCGGTCTCCAAGCTCCTCTTCAATGCGAAGAAGCTGGTTGTATTTGGACACCCGATCCGTTCTGGAAGGAGCCCCAGTCTTGATCTGACCGGCATTGGTGGCTACTGCCAGATCAGCAATGGTGGTGTCTTCTGTCTCGCCCGATCGGTGGGAGATGATGGTCTGGTATCCGGCCTTCTTGGCCATTTCAATCACTTCAAGCGTCTCAGTCAGAGTACCTATTTGATTCGGTTTAATGAGAATGGCATTTGCTACTCCTTCCCGGATGCCTTTGGAGAGGCGCTTTGCGTTGGTGACGAAGAGGTCATCTCCAACCAATTGGACTTTCCTGCCCAACCGATCTGTCATCATCTTCCATCCTTTCCAGTCATCCTCGGCAAGCCCATCTTCAATGGAAAGAATAGGAAACTTCTTCATCAGAGAATCATAGTAGTCGATCATCTCAGAAGAAGTTCTCTTCGGCCTCTTTTCCGCCTTGAGAAGATAGAAGCCATTTCGGTAAAATTCGGTTGCTGCAGCATCGATCCCAAGTCCCACATCCTTTCCTGGACGGTAGTTAGCTTTTCTCACGGCTTCTGTGATGAGAGAGAAGGCTTCCTCATTAGAGCCGAGGTTCGGAGCAAACCCTCCCTCATCGCCGACCGAGGTACTGTATCCTTTTTCTTTTAATATCGATTTGAGATGGTGGAAAACCTCAATTCCCATTCGGAGAGCTTCCGTGAAGCTATTGGCCCCAATGGGCAAGATCATGAATTCCTGCAAATCCAAGTTATTGTCAGCGTGAACACCGCCATTGAGAATATTCATCAAGGGGACGGGAAGACGGCTCGCCGACAGACCTCCAATATGTCGATATAAAGAGATGCCCAGAGAATTGGCCGCCGTCTTTGCACAGGCAAGGGAGACCCCTAAGAGCGCATTGGCTCCGAGTCGGACCTTATTGGGCGTCCCGTCCCAGTGAAGCATCGCGCGGTCAATCGCCTTCTGATCGAAGACATCCATTCCCAGAAGTTTAGGTGCGATGACCCGTTGGATGTTTCCGACCGCCTTCTTCACCCCTCTGCCGACATAGCGCTTCGGATCCTTATCCCTTAATTCCAGTGCCTCATGGCTACCCGTGGAAGCTCCAGAAGGGACAGAGGCCCTTCCCTTAATGCCGCCCTCCAGAAGAACCTCAACTTCAACCGTAGGGTTTCCTCTCGAATCGATGATCTCCCTTCCAATGACCTGAATGATGGCTGGCATATTGCCCTCCTTCAATGAAGGATGAGATTAATATTCCTTTCCATTTAAGATTCGAGTCCCGACATAGATGTAGTGGGATCCTGAGAGGATGGTGAAAATGGTGGTTCCGTATATGGCAATGATGGAGAGTTGCTGGAAGATGGGGTTGTACCTTGTCATCAAGACGAAAAGGATCGCGGCGATCTGGAAGTCGGTCGTAACCTTGCTGATGAGACTCGGTCGGATTTTTGGGCGGTAATTGGTGAGCAGCAATACAAGGAAACCGATCAGGATGATAACATCTCGAGTGATCACGATGACAGTGAGCCAGCTGGGAAGCACTTCGATAATCGCAAGAGTGATGTATGCCGATGAGAGGAGGAGTTTGTCAGCGATGGGATCGAGATAGGCGCCCAATTCGGTCCGTCTGTGAGTGATCCGTGCAACCATCCCATCGATGCCATCCGTAATCCCGGCAACGGCAAACGTGACGACGGCCCAACCAAAAGATTTGTTGATGATGAGAATGACGAAGACGGGGATCAGAAGGACTCTAATTAAGGTCAAGACATTGGGCAGATTCATGGATAATCCAAATTGCGGAATGCAAAATTCGGAACGCGGAATTTAAATCCGGAATTCAAAAATAGAAATTAAATATTCCGAAATCCCCATTCCGAAATCCGAAATGGTTTACTCGTAGATATTTTCAGACTCTCCCTTGTAAAGATCCTTAAAGGTTGTGTACCTATCCAAAAAGGCCAGTTCGACCTTACCGATGGGGCCATTGCGTTGCTTTCCGATGATGACCTCGGCCTTACCTTTGTTGGGATTATCTTCTGCCCGGTTATAGAGTTCGTCCCGATAGAGGAAGAGGATCACGTCAGCATCTTGTTCGATGGCCCCGGATTCTCGGAGGTCCGACAGTTGGGGTCTAAAATCACGCCTTTCTTCTGGCTTCCGGCTGAGCTGAGAGACAGCGATCAAGGGTATATTGAGCTCTTTGGCCAGAGCCTTCAAGGAACGAGAGATTTCAGAGATCTCTTGCTGGCGGCTCTCTGCCCTCGCTCTTCCTCTCATCAATTGGAGATAATCGATAATGAGCATGCTCAAGCCGTGCTCGGCCCTGAGGCGTCTGGCTTTCGCCCTCAATTCAAGGACTGAGAGGGCAGGGCTATCATCAATGAGAATGGGAGCATCAGAGAGGTTGCCCGCTGCGAGGGTCAGTCTTGGCCAGTCGCTCTCAGTGAGAAAGCCTGTCCTGAGTCGTGTTCCTTCCACTCGGGCCTCCGAACAGAGCATACGAATGACCAGTTGTTCTTTCGACATCTCGAGGGAGAAGATGGCTACAGGAATCCTCTTCTCGATGGCCGCATATTGTGCAACATTGAGGCAGAGGGCGGTCTTCCCCATGCTTGGCCTTCCAGCGACGATGATCAGATCAGAAGGCTGAAAGCCGGCAGTCATTCGATCCAGTTCTTTAAACCCAGATGGGACACCCGTGATGAGTTCCTTCCTCTCGTAGAGTTTTTCGATCGTTTTGAAACTCTCCTTGACAATATCCCGGATGGAATAAAAGGAGGGTTTCACCCGGTGCTCAGAAATCTGAAAGATCGCCCGCTCTGCGTCATCGAGAAAGTTTTCCACGTCGGCTCGATCCTCATAACTTTGAGTGATAATTTCCGTTGAAGTTTGGATCAACCTTCGAAGGATGGCCTTTTCCTTGACGATCCTGGCGTAGTATTCGATGTTCGCAGCCGTGGGAACCGAGTCTATCAGAGAGGCGAGGTAGGAGGCACCCCCCACCGAATCGAGCTGGTCCATTCTTCGAAGCTCGTTCGTCAAGGTGATCAGGTCAGCAGGTTCATCTCGTTCGGACAGGTTGATCAGGGCATAAAAGATTTTGCGATGGGCATCTCGATAAAAGTCATCCGTGGTGACAATTTCCATCACCTTGTTGATGGCCTCGTTTTCAATGAGGATACCTCCCAATACGGATTGCTCTGCCTCCATATTCTGCGGAGGAAGTTTATGGGAGGAAAGATCTAAGTCGTTCATTCACCGTTACTCCTGAACCACCCAAACCTTGAGACGGGCGGTCACCTCAGGGTAAAGCTTGATCGGTACGGTGTACATCCCCAGATTCTTAATAGGCTCTTCCAATTGGATCTTCTTGCGGTCGACATTGATCCCGTTTTCTTTCAGATAACTCTCGATATCCATGGAGGTTACGGAGCCGAAAAGTTTTCCGCTTTCTCCAACAGTCTTGACAAAGGTACAGGACAGTTTTCCGATCTGCTCGGCCATCCCCTCCGCATCTCTTCTCATTTTTCCCATGCGTTGCTGAACCTGACGCTTTTGGTGTTCCAAAGCCTTGATGCTTTTCTCTGTCGCGAAGGCAGCCTTCTTATGAGGAATGAGGTAGTTTCTTCCATACCCATCAGAGACCTTTACCGTATCTCCAGCCTTTCCAAGGGAAGGAACGTCCTCTAATAAAATGACCTGCATAGCTACCCCCTGACCTCCCAGCAGAGCTGGGAGAAATCCTAAATCCGAATATCGAAACCCGAAGTTGTTTAAACTCTAAACACTAAACTCTAAATCCTAAATCAAATCCAAAATATAAAGCTCAAAAGGTAATTTTGACCCATTCGGCGGCGCCAAGCCCCGCCCTTCAGGGCGGGGTGTAAAGCGCCGCTCAGGGTCAACCCTGAGCAAGCCCCAGCATTTATGCTGGGGAGTCGAAGGGTTGACTTCTCAACAATTGAAAATAATATTTTCTAAGTCATACGGTTTTGAGTTTTGTGCTTTGAACATTTGAGTTTGTTTAGAGTTTAGGGTTTTGAGTTTAGGGTTTAACATCTTTGCTTCGAATTTATAGTTATTTGATGGCCGTCGTAAAGGGCAGAATCGCGATGCTACGGGCCCTCTTAACCGCGATCGTCACCTGCCTCTGATGCTTGGCACAGTTCCCGGAGATCCTCCGGGGAATGATCTTTCCCCTTTCCGTTATGAAGTACCGAAGGATCTTCGGATTCTTGTAATCGATATCCAGTTTTTTATCTGTGCAGAATCGACAGACTTTCCGCCTCAAAAAAGGCTTTTTCTTCCTGTCGGCTCCTGTTGTTTCAGAAGGTCTCTTCATCCTTTTCTCCTTTTCAAATGCAGTCATCTGATCTCCTGGCTAACAGGTGGATTCGTCTATTTCTTCCACCTTTCGTAGGTCCGTGGCGATGATCTCCGTCCGTGTATATGTCTTGCCCTCTGGTGTTTGCCAGTGCCGTTGCTTGAGTTGCCCCACGACCAGAAGGTGCTGGCCGCTCTGGAGAAGATTGAATTTGAGTTCGGCCAATTCGCCAAAAGCCACAATATCGATCAGACTACGGGCTTCGTGCCCTGAACCATGACGTTTCAGGGCTTCGCCAGTGGATTCCTTCGAATCATTCAATTCCAAGGGGAACTGAATCACTGGAGACCCATCAGGACGGTAGCGGCGCCGTGGGGTTGTTGCCACTCTCCCCGTGAGGATCACACGGTTATAAGAGGTCATACGCCTCCGCCCTCCTCTAATTCATCGCTCGGAGGTTCCTCCGGAATGGGGGCGGCCGACGAACCTACACCGGTCTCGTCCAGCCGCACAGACTGGAACTTCATGACGGCGTCCATGACTCGGAAATTTCTCTCCAGTTCAGAGACCAGGGTGGGTGATCCTGAGAAATGCATCAGGATATAGTGGCCTTTGGCCTTCTTCCTGACTTCGTAGGCGAGTTTTCGTTTTCCCCAATCTTCAACCTTTATGATCTGCCCATTGTTTTGTGTAACAATTCCCTTAATTTTTTCGATAGCGGATTGGGTGTGTTCATCTTCGAGGTCTGGGTCTAAAATGAAAATCGTTTCATATTTCCTCTCGGTTTTGTGTTGCAACGACATGGGTCACCTCCTCGTGGATTATAGCCCTAAAACAATGTTTAGAGCAAGGGGCCTCTCGTTAGAGAAAAATTCGAAATCCGAATACCTAAATCCGAAACAATTTCAAAATTCAAATAATTCAAATAACCAAATTTTCAAAACCTATTAAATCCTATCAGTTTGGAATTTTTGAATTTTGGTCATTGGATATTGTTTCGAAATTCGGATTTCCTGCTTCGGATTTAATGTTTAATCGGTTTTCATGACATCCGACTTGACCACCCCTGCAATGTTTCCTCTGTTGATCTTCACCCTCACTTTATCTGAGATTTCAAGGGTGACGATGTTGTCTTTGATACCAGTGATCCGGCCAT
>CAZFJD010000164.1:0-7767 GCA_964518775.1 uncultured Syntrophaceae bacterium | reverse complement strand
TTACCATAACCTCGTCGGAAAAACAGTCTCTTCAGGTCGAACCACTCGTTCAATGGACTTCATCACCATCCGCTTCACTGAGACCTTGATCATATCTCTTCGATACCAGGCTTCGCCTCGAATGGTATCTCTTGGCTGTGCTTCTTTGGTAGCCGCTTCCGCCACTTCTTCTAAGAGCTCGTCGCTGATTTTCTTTCCTCTCAAAAGATTTTCTGCTTTCATGGCCCTCATGGGTGTGGGGGCAGCCACGCCTAAGGCAATCTTCACCTCTTTACAGATCAGTTGATCCTGCTCCATCGTGTGGAGGATCGAAGAGATAGGAGAAAGGGTACAAAGCATATCCGAACAGGAAACTGTGCTTTTGTCTAAAGAGATCAAGATAGAGATACCTAAGATGGGGAGGTCCAAGGCAAGGCGCCTTTGATGTTTCCAGTAGGCAGATCCTGTATTGGGTAGTGGTTTTGGAATGAGCAGTTCTGTCACCAGTTCTCCTTCGTTTAAAACCGTTTCACCCGGACCTTTGAAAAATTCTTCAATAGGAACTGTTCTTTCCCCTTTCAGGCTCGTTGTCTTGACTTGAGTTCCTAAGACTAAAAGCGGCGTTGCTGTATCTGCAGACGGGGCAGCTGTGCAGATATTACCGACAACCGTCCCTACGTTCCTGATCTGAACAGAACCCAAGACATCAACAGCATCAGCCAGGGCAGAAAATTCCTTTCGGATCACTTCAGACATCTCGATAGTTCGATGAGTCACCATGGGTCCGATCCTCAAGGACCCATCATATTGGATCTGGTTCAAGCCCGGGATGCCCTGCAGGGAGATAAGGACATCCGGAGAGATCTGTTTCTGCTTGATCATGACGATGACGTCCGTTCCACCTGCAATCAACTTTGCTTTATTGCCATATTTGACAAGAAGAGTGAGGGCTTCCTCGAGGGTCTTTGGTTTGAAATAATCAAACTTTTTCATGGAAACCTCCGATGAACCATTTTTTATCTGACAAGATTTGATAAAACTAAGACAGTCCAATAAGGGGATAACATCAGGAGGATGTTAGCAATAATATACGAGGGGATGTAATATAATCCACCTCTGAAGACAGTCCCAATAGGGATATCCTTCGCCATTCCCGCTACGACATAGCAGCAGATTCCAATGGGCGGCATGATCGCTCCCATGGTTGTGGTGATGGTGATGACCTGACCATACCAGATTGGATCATAGCCTAATTTCACAACAATGGGATAGAAAATGGGCAAAGAAATTAAGAGAAAGGCCAAGGCATCCATTACAATGCCACCGATCATGTAGCAGATCAGAATGGCCCATAACAACATCCAGTTTGGAAAAGGAAGTTTACTGATCCATTCTGCTGCCTCAAAAGGTAACCTGGTCACAGCCAGGAAACGGCCAAAGATCGTTGCACCCGCTACGATCATAAAGACGAGACATGAAATACGAAGCGTGTCGGTGCATGATGATTTAAATCCCTTCCAGGTCAGTTTTTTTCTGATCAGACAGATCATCAACCCAACGGCACTGCTCGCTGCTGCAGCTTCTGTGGCAGTGACGACGCCTGTAAAAAGAGCAACCATGATGATGGCAAATAGGATGAGGATGTCAAGCGCGTCCGGAAGGGCTTTCCATCGTTCTCCCCATGTACTCTTCGGACCTTTTGGCCCCCAATCGGGGTGGCGATAACAGATGTAGAGTACAGTGGCTGCGATAAGAAAGGTGAGGATAGCGCTTGGGATGACATTTCCAAAAAATAGTTTTCCGATAGATTGTCCAGTGTAAATTCCATAAACGACCAGTACGATGCTCGGAGGTATCATCACACCAAGGGTAGAGCCGGCCACCACTGCCCCTGCATTGAGCATTGGATGATAATTATATTTTTTCATCTCCGGTATGGCAACGGAACTCATGGTTGCGGCCGTTGCGGTGTTAGAACCGCTGATGGCTGAGAAAGCTGCACAGGCCATGATCGTCGTGATCGCTAATCCCCCTCGATAGTGGCCAAACCATTTATAAGTGGTGAAGTACAACGTATCGTTATATCCTGCATAATGGGCGAATTCCCCTACCAGAATGAACATGGGGATAACGGTTAGCCCATAATTGGAGAAGATATTCCACATATCTGTTCCGATGAGCCCAAGAGCTGCTTTGAAACTCGTGACATAAGTTACCCCTAAGAACCCTACCAGTGCCATCGTAAAGCCCACCGGTATTCTGAGCAAGAAGAGGACAAGGAACATGAAAAGAATACCGTAGACGCCTACAATCGGTCCTTCCATCTTCTATCTATTCTCCCTCGTTCTGAAATTTTTTAGAAGGTCAACGAAGAGAGTAAAGGAAAAAACTATGAATCCAAGGGAGACACAAAATATAAAGGGGTGAAACATAATCTTTAAGGTTTCTGAGACCTCTCTCGATTTCATGATCTTTGTGCCCCAGACGAATACTTGCCAGGAGACGATGGAAAAGAATATCATGGTGAAGAAATAACTTATCCCATCTAAGGCTCTGTTCACTTTTTTGGGAAACTTCTCTGTCAAGATATCAACGACAATATGGTCTTTTCTTTTCTGGGTATATCCTAAGGCGAAAGCAATGACAATGGCTCCCAAGAAACCTACCACCTCATAGGCCCCTCGCCAGGGCATTTTAAAGGGATATCTCAGAACAACATTTACCGTGGCGATCGACATTAGGAGGAGAACAGCAATACTGCCTAAGAACAATAAGACACTATTCAAAAAGACATTTAGCCTTTCGAGATATTTCATTTGCACCAGTCCCCAAAATAAATAAGGTGCCTGAGAATTTCTCCCAGGCACCTTATTTCAACTATTTATATTGTTTTTCATATTTCTCTTTTAAAGCGTAGACATCTTTGATGATCTGATCGCCGGGCAATCCTGCATCCGTTACCCTTTTGACATAAGCATCAATGATGGGTTTCAAGAGTTTTGGAATCTCTGTTTTTTCTGCTGTTGGGAGTTCAAACATCTGGAGGTTGTATTTCTCTTTTGACCACTTGAGTGCTTCTAACACATGGTTATCCACATAGTTTCCTGTCCAGAGGGCCCATTCCTTTCTCATATCATCAATGACTTTCTTTACATCGGGTGGTAGGGAGTCCCATTTTTCCTTATTCATGATCACCGAAAAGGTCACGACCCAGAGGTTCGTGAGGGTGGCATTGGCTGTATAGGCGGCAAAGTTGAAGTCCTTGAGGATTTCCATTGAAGAGACATGGCCTTTGACCACCCCCTTCTGGAGGGCTTCGGGAGTTTCAGACTGTGGCATAGCGATGGGAATACCACCGAGATTTTTAATAATATCTGCGGCTGTACCGGGAACCCTCAATTCTATTCCTTTTAAGTCTTTCAATGATTTTACAGGCGATTTCGTCATGATATTGGCAGGCGGGCAAGTAAATAATGTGACAATCTTCACCTTCTCAAACTCTTTGGCCTTATATTTCTCAATGAGGTCGTAAAGTGCAAGACTGGCTGCTTTGGCACTCGTAAATCCAACAGGTTGATCCACAGCTTCAGAGATTGGAAAACGGCCTGGTTGGTAACTCATCGCTAAGCAACCAATATCAGCTGTCCCCGAAATGACTCCGTCAAACATATTCTTGGGATTGAGGAGTGTGCTTCCCGGAAAGGTTTGTACAGCCACCTTTCCACCCGTCCTTTTTTCTACCTCCTTCTTCCATTCCTCCATTTGAACACAGGGGAAGGTTGGGGCAGGCGGAAAGTTTGCGTAAGTAAGTTTGATTTGCGCTTGGGCAGGTTTTGTGAAGAGAATGCCCCCCAGCAACAATGCCAAAAACGTTCCTGTTGTTATTAGACCTACACAGTGCAATAATCTTTTTCGCTTCATTTTACTGACCTCCTTATAAGGAATAAAATTTCTATCGAATACTGTTTACAATATTCATAATTTGTCAAGATTTTTCTTTTGCCCATCACCTCCTTTTCTTGCCTTCTTCTATAATCCCCGGCTGTCAAAGACCCTTTTGCTCTTTCTTTCAGAGCGGGGGAGTGAGCCATAACCAGTGATCTCCACCTTAGCGCTGACCAGAATCTGTTTTTTGATCTCCTCCTCCATGGTGCTGGTCAAGGCCTGGTCTCCTGATGCATCCACTCCTTCTGCCCGTTCCACCTTGATCGTCATGTAATCCTTACCATCCTCTTTCCGGTCGAGGTGGATTTGGTATTCGCTACCCACACCTTTGGTGTTCGAGAGGATGTGGTCGATCTGGCCAGGATAGATGTTGACGGCCCTGAAGATAAACATGTCATCCGAACGGCCCAGCAGTCGATCATGCATTGGAAGAATAGAGCCGCAAGAACATCGCCTGGGAATAAGTCTGGTGAGATCTCTTGTGCGATAGCGGACAAGAGGGGCAGCCTCTTTCCGGAGGGTGGTAATCACCATTTCACCGATTTCTCCAGGTAGCACAGGCTGGAGCGTCTCTGGATCGAGAAGTTCAAGGATATAGTAGTCAGCCCAATAATGGATACCTTCGTGGTGGATGCAATCGAGACCCGTTCCGGGACCATAGAGTTCCGTAAGGCCGGGAATGTCGAAGACATGCTCGACACCCAAAAGTTCTTTCATCTTCTCTCTCATGGCGTCGCTGGAACGTTCGGAACCCATGATCACTTTCTTCAGGGAAATCCGCTTTCTCAGACCTCTTTTTTGAACTTCCTCGCCCATCAAGAGGGCCATTGAAGCAGTGGCGCAGAGGACCGTCGGCTGAAAGTCTTCTAAAAATTGACATTGCATGTCGATATTTCCAGGGCCTACAGGGATGGCTAAGGCGCCGAATCGTTCGCACCCCAGTTGAAAACCGACTCCTGCTGTCCAGACGCCATACCCCACAGCAATCTGGACTCGATCCTTTGTGGTTAAACCAGCCATTTCATAACAGCGGGCGAACATATTGGCCCAGTCGTTAATATCCTTCTGGGTATAGCAGAGGACTTTTCGTTTCCCAGTCGTCCCAGAGGAGGCATGGATGCGAACGATTTTTTCGAAAGGAGTCGATCTCAGTGGAAACGGATACCCATCCCGAAGGTCGTCAGCAGTGGTAAAGGGAAGTTTCGCAATATCTTTAAGGGATTTGATGTTTCTCGGCTGAACACCCGCCTCATCGAATCGCTTGCGATAGAATTCAGAGTTTTTATAGGCATGGTTAACTGTCCACCGAAGCCCTTCGAGCTGAACCCTTCTTAGTTCCCTCTCCGTCCTTATCTTAGGCATTAAACTTCTTCCCATTTTCGTCCCCCAATTCTTAGCAATCTTATTAGAAAAGGGATGGATAGTCAAGTGAAACTTATCACATTATCTCGAACCTACAGTATTTGTCGCCTTTGGCAAGACACAGAACCTCCTTGCCTTCAAACTGCTTTCTAAAGAGGATCGAAGCCATACCGGCCAAGACCCCTCGGATCAGATGGCACACAGGTGAAGCCGAAGATCCATAGGCTTCGGCAAAAGGGGAGTGGAAGACCTTCGCATCAATACGTTTTTCTATAGGATCGAATCTCTCTAACTCAAATCTTCCCCAGCCGATCTGAGTTCCCATCTCCAGCATAAAATGGACGATCTCTTCATCCGATAATCCAAAGACCTCCCGATATCTTTTTGAAGAGAGAGATCCTCCCTCGAATCCACTTCGAAAGAGGATCTGCGAGGCCCTTTCACCGATCTCTTTTTCAATTCCTTTTTGAAAGGCCATTAGAGTCTCAGGTCTTATGAGGAGGTAGCGGACTTCTTCATAGAAGAGGCCACCCTTCTCTTGAACAAAAGCAAGTCCTTTCAGAATCTCATGGGTCATAGTTCCTCCTGGTTTCTCAACCTGCGTTTCTCCAATAGGCTTGACAAGGTGGAGATGTTGGAATATTATGAGGCACTTTTCGGTTTCAATATACCCAATATCCTTCAAAAAGCAAGGGATAAAGGAAAGGAGGATGGAGAGATGAAAAAGTCTTTGGTTGGAATGTTGACGATCTTCTGGATTATTGTTTTTGGCTTTTTCGATATTCCAAGCATTTCAGCACAAGTGATGGAACTCAAAGGAGTCTCATTTCTACCGAAGGATCACCGATTATGTGCGATGATTCCCGTGTGGATCGAGAGGGTGAATACCGAACTGAAGGATGTCTTAAAGATCACCTGGGTCGGTGGACCAGAAGTCATGGCCCCCTTTGAACAACCCGAGGCAGTGAGAAAAGGCCTCTTCCAAGTCGGTTTCTTACCTGCCGCCTACTATATTGGGATGCTCCCTGAAGGGGATACCATCTCCCTTTCAAAGTATGATTTTATAAAGGAGAGGGAAAAGGGAGGGGTGTGGGATTATTTCGTCGAAAGGCACAAGAAAATAAACATGATGCTCTTAGGGACATGGTTATATGATCCCTTTTATCTGTATGTGAAAAATCCTGTTAAAGGACTCGAGGATCTTAAAGGTCTCAAGATGAGGACTGCTGCCAAATATGATAAAATGATGTTGAAGTTGGGAATGGTTCCTGTGACGGTTGCATTTGGTGAGACCTATACTGCTTTGCAGCGCGGTGTCGTGGAGGGTTTTGGATGGCCAACCATCGGGCCGAGGGAATGGGGCTGGCTTGAATACTGCAAGTACGTCATCGATATTCCTTTTTATACGAGACAGAATACATTTCTCCTTATGAACCTCGATATCTGGAATAAGTTACCTAAACCCGCTCGGGATAAGATGATGGATATCACCATCAAGTATGAACCGGAGATGAAGGCCTATTTTGAAAAAGAGATAGAAAAAGAGAAAAAGGAGATGGAGAAAGTAGGGTTAAAACGGATCAAATTTTCACCTGAGGAGACAAAGAAATATATCGATACAGCCAATTACGCATTCCTGGAAGACCTTGAGAAGAAAGTACCTGAGGAGGTCAAAATCCTGAAGAAGCTGATGGGTTATTGATCAGAAAAAATACGGACTGTTTCAAAGGAGGTTATATTCCATACGTACGGGGGGATGTGCGCAGCATCCCCCTTTTTGAATCGGGACTAACGAGATGAATATATTTTTTGAATGTGTTGAAAAGGTTGTTTCGATCATCAACAGAATCTTCCTATTTTTTGCTTCGGTCATGATGGCTGCACTCGTGGTTGTCGTTTGTTTCGATCTAACCCTAAGGTACTTTTTCAAGGCTCCCTTGATCTGGGGGACGGAGGTCACGGAGATCTTTCTTCTCTATATCACCTTTCTTGGAACGGCATGGGTCTTTAGAGAGGATGCTCATGTTGTGATCGATGTCTTCACCAGCAAAGCGAGTGGAAGGAGCAAGAAGATCTTAGCTATGGTCAGTTATCTCTTTGTTGGGGTTGTCTCAGCCGTACTGGTTTCCTATGGTTTCTATACGGCTTATGACCATTACCGAAGGGGCGTCTTCAACCCGACGATCATCGAAACACCCATTGCCTTAATCATCGTGATCATCCCGATTGGCTGCGTACCCCTTTTTTTGGAAGTTCTGGTGAAAGGATGGAAACTATTGAGACGATAAATTTCAAATTCCAAAATCCAAATGTCAAATCAATGACAAATGACTTAATGCCAAACTTTCTCCTTTGGGCTATTTGAAATTTGGATTTCAATTGAACTTTGGACTTTGGCATTTGACATTTATTTTTGGTTAGAGGGGGTTATCGGATGGATTGGGTCACATTATTTATCATTATCCTTTCTTCATTGATCGC
>CAZFJD010000163.1:0-7791 GCA_964518775.1 uncultured Syntrophaceae bacterium | reverse complement strand
CTCTACCTCAACTTCCTCACACAGATCTCACCTGCCTGCGATTGTAATAGCTACTCCGATACACCCATTGTTAATGATATTGGCATTCTTTCCTCCGAGGATCCCGTTGCAATCGATCAGGCTTCTGTGGATTTGGTCAATGGTGAGGCTGGAAATCTATCCTCTAAACTTTCTAAGAACTGGGACCCTGGAGAAGACAAATTTCGTGCCCTTTATCCCGAAGTGGATTGGTCGATCCAATTGGCCTACGGTGAGGAAATCGGTTTGGGAACAAGGAAATATGAGCTTATTAAGATATAGATCAACGACTTTTCCCATCCAATCATGGCCTGTTGTTAATCCCATCACGAAAGAAGAACCTGTAATTAAATTGGTTTTCTCTCCTATAATTGCGATCGCATTTATAGGAGAAAGGTTTGACACAAATTGATTGGAGGAGATTATACGTGTGAGAATGAAAAGAGCGACCCCCAAGAATATCGTTGTCAATTCTGATCTGCGGGGATATCGACGAGGGGAATTGGCAAAAGGAATCCTCTTAATGGTCGCTGCCGGAGTCGCAATTCCTGCCGCCTTTCTTATGCCGAACATACCGATAGCCCTAAAACCCTTGCTTAGGCTATTGGCCAAGGAGTGCGGCCTGAGGAAGAGTGAAAGCTTCATTAGGTCAATAACCTATCTAAAACGGAGGGGCCTCGTTTCCCTTGCCGAGAAAAACGGCCAGCAAGTACTAACTCTTTCTGAAAATGGGAAGAAAAGACTGCTCGAATTCAATTTAGACCAAATGGCAATCAAGAAACCCAGAAGGTGGGATGGCTATTGGCGGATAGTCATATTTGATATTCCGGAGAAAAAGAAGCAGGGAAGAGAAGCCCTGCGAAGCAAATTAAAGCAACTGGGGTTCTACCAGCTACAAAAAAGCTGTTTCATTCATCCTTTCAACTGTAAATCTGAAATTGATTTTATTTCTGAAATCTTCGAAGTCTCCCCTTACGTCAATTTCGTTGTCGCAAAAGAAATCGAAGGACAAACGCTGCTTCAAAAATTTTTCGGTCTCGTTTAGGGTTTCAATCTCAAGGTTTTTAAAAGAAAACGAATTCTTCTCCTATTTTTGCGATCGCATTTTTGAGAGATAATAGGGAAGATTGCATGCTGCCAATTTTATCTCCTCTTGCGTGGCTTGATGACCATTTTGGCATCTCAAAACTCCACGATTAAAGGAACTATGCTCGGATTAATATCTTACCTCTTTTAGAAAAAGGCCATGAGCAGGAGCGGTTGGTCCTGCCCTCCTTCTATCCTTAGAATCAAGAATCTTTTGGAATTGTTCCGAATCGATCTTGCCTCTGCCGACCTCCACCAATGTCCCTACCAATGCCCTCACCATCTGTTTTAAAAACCCATTGGCTTCTATCTCGAATCGAATAAAGCTATCTCGCCCCTTTTTCCATTCAGCCCGAATCACCTTTCGAATTGCAGTTCGAGTTGGTGTGCCCACAGATCGAAAGGACGAGAAGTCATGTTCCCCAGTCAGAATTTGAGTCGCTTTCTTCATCTCTTTCAAATCTAACTTCTGAGGAATATGCCACGCATATCCATGACAAAATGCCGACCGAAGATCCCGATTGAGAATCCGGTATTCGTAGACCTTGCTCCTGGACTGTTTCCGGGCATGAAATCCTTCCCCAACCTCCTCCACCTTATGAATCACGATGTCTCGAGGAAGCAGGCTGTTAAGGGCTTTTTGAATCGAATGGACATCCAAGTGACTCTTCGTCTTGAAGTTGGCCACCTGTCCAAAGGCATGAACGCCTGCGTCAGTTCTCCCAGAACCGATCAAATGGACCGATTCTCCTGTAATGACCGCCAAGTTCTCTTCGATCATCGCTTGAACAGTCATCCCTTTGGGTTGCACCTGCCAGCCCTGGTACTTGGTTCCGTCGTATTCAATGACAAGTTTAATGTTGCGCATCGCTCATCTGAAGCCCAAGTGATCAGTGGTCAAAAGTAACCGGTTATCAGTCACTATTCAGTAATCACTGATCACTGGTTACTGATTACCGTCATTAGTCAGTTGTCTACTGCCTACTGCCTTCTGCCCGCTAATTTCAATCCCCATCCAGGTTTGATGGAAATGGCTCCCTCTGGACAGACCTCCTGACAGCAAAAACATCGGATGCATTTCCCATAATCAAAAGCTAAAACCTTACTCTTCCTTTGGAGTGCCTTCGGAGGGCAGATCTCTACACATTGATCACAAGTCTCACATAACTTTTCATCCACTGTGGGCTTGGAGGTCAGGGCATTCTTTAGAGCCTTCTTCAGAAATCCTGGCAGATTCCAAGAAAGGTCAGAGAGAGTTGGAAATTCGAAATGGGGAATCCTTACGTTTTCTACTCTTTCTCCTACGACCTCGATGCCATCTTTTCCAAGCCCTTGCTCAAAGGCCACTCGATTTGTCATCAAAGACCTTCTCGAAACCCCAAGAAGGTCACACACAACCTGATCAAGGCTAAGGGGGTCTTCGCTTGCTAAAATCAATCCGAGCGGAATGGGACGACCACTGTTCGGCCCATTCCCCTCCATGCCGATAATTCCGTCCAAGATCGTGAGGGAGGGTTGTACAATCTGATAAAGATCGACCAACATTTGACCAAAAACTTTCAGATCCTCTCCTGCCTTAAGATGCCACAAGGCCTTCCTCCGACCGGGAATACATCCGAAGAGGTTCTTCACACCAAGGGTGAGAAGCATCTGGGTATGGGTCTTCCATTTAGGAAGGTTAATAATGACATCCGCTTCGAGAACTGTCTGGTCGATTTCCAACTGTTTAAAAACGCTTTCTCCTTCTTTCAAAGAAAGAATTGGTCGATTGAATTCCACGATAGGGCAGCCCAATGATTCGGCGACATATTTAATCCCAGCCTTTTCGGCAACCTTCGCCGCACTTCCAATACCGGGGCTATCTCCGAGAAAAGGGATCGCTCCTATCTCTTGAACGATTTGGATGACTCCTTTCACGATAGAGGGATGAGTTGTGACAGCCCTTTCTGGAGATTTCCCTTGGAGGAGATTGGGTTTGAGGAGAACGCGATCTCCCTTTTTCACAAAGTGATCGATTCCACCGATGAGGTCAATGGCGTGCTGCAGTCCCTTTAAGACCTCTTCTTCGTCATAACTTTGACACTTGACAATCGAAACGGTCGAATTCATTTATCCCAATTTCTCTTTGCCCGTAATCTCTTGCACGGATATTTCAATCACCACTGTCTTCTTGAGCACCTCTTCGGGGATCCTTCCATAACCGCCCTCTGGTTGATATTTCTCCATCAGTTTTTCAAGAACCTTCAATTTTTTACTTTTGTTCTTCACCAGCGCTGCCTTTCCCTTAATGATGAGACTTCTATAGTAATAATTGGCGCTGCAAGCAGAGCCATTGGCGGCGACGTAAGCGATGGGTTGATCCACCTCAAAACAGACAGGACTCCCCCTACGGATGTCCCCTATCTTTTCTCCCCTCATCGAGGAATGAAAATAGATCTTTTCTTCCCAGTAGAGATAATTAACAGGCTTAATCACAGGAAAACCGTTCCGATTGACAGTGGCGATCCTTCCAACGGTAGAGTTCTCTAAGATGGCGATGATCGTTTCTCTATCTTTTAATTCTCTTTCCGGATGTCGCATGATTCTGCCTACTGCCCTCTGCCTTCTACCTTCTGCTTTTAGTGTCATCTGATCACCCCTTCCTTAAAAATAGGGACGATATCGGTAATGTCAATGTGAGCGCAATAGGGAAGGTCACCTCCAAGTCCCAAATCAATCAATTCTCTTCCATGACGGGATAGATGAAAGGCCTCCGATAGATCGTTTTCGAATCTTTGATAAAGGATATGGGCGGCATGGGAAGCATCCGTTAGAATGACATCCTTTCTCCCTTTCTTTAAGATCAGGTCGATCAACATCCCCCCGCACACTGTATCTTCCAGAGAGAAATTCCCTTCATCTCCTGAAGGGAAGAGAAGAAGATCCCTGTCTAACTCAACACATCTCTGTGCCACTGCCCCAATATTAAAAAAACTACCGACCATCACCTCTTTCCCAGAAGAAACGAGATGAAAGGCCTTCGTCCCATTGGTCGTTCTCAAAATTAATCTCTTTTCTCTTACCCTTTCAGCGATATATTCTTTTGGGGAATTTCCCAGATTAAACCCTTCGATCCTCCGGGTATCCTTTTCCCCACCCAATAGGGTTGTTCCTGGAGGAAATGTTTTTGCGAATTGAAAAGCCTCTTCGACCGTCGCCACTGGAAATATTTCTAAGGCTCCTTGTGACAATGCATGGATGATGACTGAAGTGGCTCTGAGAACATCCATCACAATGACCACCCGCTCAGAAATCATCTCGGGTTTTGGTGGAAAAGGAATGAGTTGGACATCAATATTCATAAGAAAAAATTATCACACCACCCTCTCTAATGCAAGTCAGTCCATTCCTGGTTTTAGATGAATTTAAAATTCCTTTCTAACTGATGACGAAAGTGGAGGAAGCCTTTGGCATAATGGCTATCTTGGGATTAGAGGGAAGGTGGGGAAAGACCTTTTCAATACCTTGTTGGACAGAGGAGATGGGTTCGAAAAAGAATTTTTTGATTACAGCAGGAGTGATCCCCTCTGAATAAAAATAGACGTTGGATTGAATTAAAGAACGGCATAAGAGGAATGCCTTATGGAGGCCCATTTTGAAAGATTGGGATTGAAATTTGGATATTACATCCTGTGGTGTTTTCGATTGTCGGATCGTGTTATAGAACCCTTCGTCCCCAATCCCTTGGACACATCGGCCAACAAGAATGATCTTTCCACCTGGCTTAAGAATTTGGGTGGCATGAGCGAGACCCTTCTGTACCTGGTAAAGGTCGATGTCTTTGGGATAACCCCCAGGCGAGGTAATGACGAGATCCATCTTTTCATCTATTTGTATCCCTGAAAGAGATTTGGCCAATTGAACTCCTTCGTACCAAGACTTTAAAAAGTGACCGGCAAAGGCCTTCGCAACTCGGTTTTCTTCGTTCAATACGACATTGAGGATGAAGTCAATTCCAAGCATCCTTCCCATCTCGTCGATATCTTCCCTGACTGGATTTCCCTCAACTTCTCCCATTTTTGCATTAGGATGGTTGAGCATAGAGTGGTTAGCTTCAATGGTTTTGATCCCTGCCAACCCAATGGAGGCGATTTTTGATCCTCCTGTGAACCCCACAAACTGATGGGGATCGATCATCCCCGTGAGGATTTTAAAGTCAGATTCCCAGAAAGTCCGATTGATCCAGAGGGGAGTGCCCAGGGATGTTTTTCCAATAAAGACCAAATCTTTAATCGGATCATGGCAGATGACCTCTACCCCTTCAGCCCAAGAGGGATCTACCAAATGATGGAATTGATCCGGAGCCACTTTTGAATGCTGACCGGTGGCAATTAAGATCTTAATCAAACTCCTCGGAATCCCTATGGCATCTAATTTTTTTAATAGAGGAGGAAGAAGAAGTCGGTGCGGCACAGGACGGGTAAGGTCGCTAATCACAATGGAGATCCTTTGTCGAGATTTTATCTCGTCCAACCTTGGAGCTTCAATGGGCTGATCCAATGCATTTTCAATCTCTTTCAATTCATTCCGTGACGGAGGGATGGGTTTAGGGCGGATGAAAGTGACCTCGAGATCCTTAGGAAGGTCGAAGGTAATATTTTCTTTTCCGTAAGGGAGAGAGTAAGATCCTTCCATTTGATCACTTCAGGCGTTTTTTTTATATGTGGGATTTGCAAGAAATGTCTGCTTTAACGTGTCTCCCCGGAGTCCGTTACGCAATGCCTCCAAAGCCAGAATGTCTTCTGGAGGGACGTTTCCCAGGTTGACGTTGATGCCAAAACGCTGGATAAGAAATTGCTGCTGATTCTTGATGGGAGCTTCCCACTCTAATTGGGTGATATCTTCCACCCCTTTGATAATGGCCTCCAACTCATCTAATTTTGGCTTTCCATCTTTATCATAGATGCCCACTCCCTTACCGGCCTCCCGGGCTTCGACAATGACCTTAAAGGCACCATTGGCTAAGTCAGCGGCAATCTCCTCATGCATCTTGGATGTGGCAATCTTTTCATCAGGGTCCTTTTTACCTACCTCGGAGACAACGAGGAACCCCATCTCTACAGCGCGCTTGATGCAATCGCTCCGGGTCCTCATATCAATCTCGATCGTCCCATCCGAGAATTCGATCGCATTGAACCCCAGCTCCTTACAACGCTTGAGGTATCTGGGATAGGTGCCCTGCCAGACGGAGACCTCCAGAAATGTTCCACCCGGGCAAATCCAAATATTCCTATCTTTGACCATCTCAACCTTCTGGGCCAAGTAGTCAAGATCTAAGAAGGCACTGGTGCCGAAAGTTAACTTGATAAAGTCGATGATATCAGCAGCAGAATCGAGCAAGTCCTGGGTTGCATTGAGGCCCAACCCTTTGTCGATGACCATGGTCACACCTTCTTTACGCGGTTTCACCGTCCGTCCGGGAACAGGCATTTCAAATACTCCGTCAAAAGCTTTTACGCGACTCATATTAGATTCCCTCCATACAATTTTTTGCACCCGCCAAGCAGGACTTCACTGGGTTAAACTTCACTTTTTCATCAAACCGATACATTGTCTGCAAGCGTTTCATCATTAAGTCCGGTGTATCTAAACTTTGTACTGGAATGCGATCGTAGAGAACGATTGTGGAATCAAACTTCTCGGTGGCGTTGTCGAAAAGGAGCTTCACAATCTTCTCTCTTTGGTTGATTATCTTGACAATAGAAACATCTCGACCTGACTCGATCTTTGCGTCCACGATGGTGACCAAGGGGTTATTATATTGAGGCTCGGCAGCGATGTGTCTCATGTCAATAGCAATTTTGTGGCCCCAAACATCCGGAACATCGGGTATCTCCACCTTGAGTCTTTTATTCGCTTCAGGGAAATCGTAGACCAAAGTTCCCAATCGAATGTTGTCATAGAGGGACCCCATATAGAACACATATCCCTGATCTGTGAACTTGAAGTGGGTCATCTCTGTGCTGAAGATCTGCCAGTCATCCTCGAGTCCCTTCAGAAGGAAGACGGTCTTCCCAGCTCCAGGGCCTCCCACCACCAGAAGCAGAGTATTTCGAGAGGGGCTGAACATGGAGCTTGCATGAAAACTGTAAATATCATGATAACGCTCCAGTGTGACCAATAGATACTTGAAAAAAAGTCCTAAGTTTCCAAAGAGGGAATAACGATTGTCCGAGCACTCTTTCTCATAACGGGTGAAATCCCCAGTGGCCAAAAGCACCTTCTCCGTTACTTTGACCTGGGGTTGGATGTTTGGGTCGTCAATAGCGATGAAATAAGCGTCCAGATCTTTGCCATAAGGGATGGATTCGATGGAGTGAATGTCCGTAAGCAACGATTCCATCACCTGCCCCTCAAAATATCGGGGCTCCGTAATCAGCCTCTCATTATTTGATACAATCCCTATTCTTGCTTGAGCGATCTTTACTGCCCGTCTGTACATAACGAGTTCTACCCCTAAAAGTGTTAATCTTTCTAACTTGTATATCAAATTGCAAAAATAATAGCAAAAAATGATTGACAAAAAGAAATGTATAATTTATAAATTATACAAAAATAGAAAAAAGTCAACCCTTCGACTCCCCGGCCTGAAGGCCTGGGCTTGCTTTCGGTCCGAGCGACCCGACTGAGCTCGCCGAAGTCTCAGGC
>CAZFJD010000162.1:0-7820 GCA_964518775.1 uncultured Syntrophaceae bacterium | reverse complement strand
CGATTCTCACTTTGATTCCATTTCGGATCACACCGATTTAAAAGTTGAAAGCCTTATTTCTCTCATAGGCTAATAAAACCGGTGAACGCATAGTGCAGAGAGCATGGAGTTAAGGATTTCACGCTTTGCGCTAAGCTCTATGCCCTTAGCGCAGGAAGGCGAGGCTCAACCAAGGAAGATAAGTGATAATTCCTAGAGCGATGAGGAGGACGGCAATAAAGGGAAGAGAGGCCCAATAGAGTCTGAGCACCGTTTTCTCAAACCGGATGCTTGAGATAAAGAGGTTGATGCCCAGCGGTGGGATTGACGCCCCGATCTCGAGATTGGTAAGGATAATGATTCCAATATGAAGGGGATGGATCCCGTAGGCTTGAGCGATTGGAGGGATCAGGGGGACCACGACGATCAGTGCCGAGAATGTACCCATGATACAGCCCACGGCCAAGAGAAAGAGATTGAGTACCACCAAGAAAACGAACGGACTGGTAATATGACCTTTGATGAGATCCATTATCTTCATTGGGACTTGTTCATCGATCAGATAATTGGTCAAACCAAGGGCTGCACCCAGAATGATCAAAAGCCCACCCACCAGCACCATGCTTTTTCGCATGACCTTTGGTAGCTCCCTCCATTTGATATCTCTGTAAATGACCACTTCGATCAGGAGGACATAGACCGCTGTAATGGCAGCGGCCTCACTGACAGCGAAATATCCACTGTAAATTCCACCCAAGACGACAATGGGGAGAGGGAGTTCCCAGC
Source organism: uncultured Syntrophaceae bacterium (assembly GCA_964518775.1). Taxonomy (GTDB): domain Bacteria; phylum Desulfobacterota; class BSN033; order BSN033; family UBA1163; genus JACAEX01. The sequence goes on along the minus strand of CAZFJD010000162.1, from coordinate 7,055 downwards.
TCATTCCCTCTAAAGCCTTGAACACGTCGGATAGATTAAACTTTTTTCGAGGGACATTCGTAGTAATCGCCTTATAGATACTGAAGGAGGAAAGCAAGACGACAAGAAGGATACCAGGTAGAACACCTGCAAGAAAGAGTTGGTCAATCCTCACCTTTGCCACGATGGCGTAAATAATCAGAGGAAGGCTCGGCGGAAAGAGAAGGCCTAATGTTCCCGAAGTGGTTAATAATCCAAGGGAGAACTTTTCTGAATATCCTCCTTGCAACATCGCAGGAAAGAGGATTCCTCCCAAGGCAATGATCGTGAGCCCTGTGGCGCCTGTCAGTGCAGTGAAGATGGCGCAGGTGACAAGGGCGATCATTGATAGTCCACCTGGGAGCCAACCTAAGATCGCATCGGAAAGTCTGATCAACCTCTTCGGAGCTCCGCTTTCTGAAAGGAGATAACCGGCAAAGGTGAAGAGGGGGATAGCGACGAGGATGGGGGTGGTGGCCATCCGATACATCTCGATGATCAAGGCTGAGGAATCGATCTGGCCGGAAAATAATAGAAAGAGGGTTAAGCCACAGATGACCGCAAAGAGGGGAGCTCCGAGGAGCATCAGGAGGATGGTGATGATTAAAGGAAGGATCAAATTTTCTCTCCTTGATCACATCCTCTGTCTCCCTTCAGGATTGTGGAAAGGTTCCTAAAGGCATGGAGTCCAAACCGAAAGGCCATTAATCCAAAGACAGCCGGAAGGATGAGCTGGGGGATCCAGGCAGGGATTCCGAGAAAGGTAATGCTTCCCATCTGAGCCTCGTTCTTAATAAATTTCAATGCGGCAAAGCTCAAGAAGCTACAGATGAAGAACGAAAAGAGCCGAGTTATGAACTCAATCAGGCCTTTTCCCAAAGGAGGCATCCACCTGGAAACGACATCGATGTTAATGTGCTTCCCTTCCCTTGTCGCAAGTGCTGCGCCGATAAAGCCAACCCATAGGACAAGATTCCGCACCAACGAATCTCCCCAGGCCAAACCCGTAGAAAAGAGATTCCGAAGGACGATCTGCAAGAAGGCGATGAGGATCATGGAACTGAGGAACATCACGAGGAGAAGCTGCTCAACTCGATCAATGGTCTCATCAATTCGTTCCCATCGATCCATTATCTCGCTCCCGTTCGATAACCTTCGAGAAGGGAGGTCACCTCGTCCAAAACTTTCTTGGAGAAGGATTGACCGCCGACATGGCTGATGGCTCTATTGGACAGCCTTTTGAATTCGTCGATTTGATCCTTTGAAGGCGTAACGATCTTCACCCCTTGCTTCATCATCACCTTGATCGCCTCTCGATTTTCGTTACGGGTCACCATCTTGAGCTGATCGAAATGGTGTTGGGAACTCTCGATGATCATACTTTGATAGAGTGGAGAGATCTGTTTGAACGTATCCTTTCTCACAACAATCGCTGCTGCCAAATAGGCCAAGGGGACATCGGTCAGATATTTTACCCTGGTGAACCACTGGAGAGAAATAGCTCCTGTTGGAGGAGCATAGACGACATCGACCAGTCCTGTCTGGAGGCCCACTAAGACATCAGGGACTGAGAGGGGGATCGCCTTCACCCCTGCCTCGTCGAAGATGGCTTTCGACATCGGCGATTCCTCCCAAGTCCAAACCCTTGCCTTTTTGAGATCAGCGACACTGGAGATGGGGAGAACCGACATCAAGTAAATGAATCCCGCCTCCGACCATCCCAAGAGGACATAGCCGTTCTCTTCAAAGCCTTTTCTGAAGAAGGGATCCATTCTCTTCAAAATGGCATCGACCTCTTCATACTTCTGGAAAAGAAAGGGAATCTGGAGAACATCGACCTCCTTGAACAGAGCGGAGAGGCCTCCTGAGGTGAGTGCTGCGCCTTGAATTTGGCCGATCTTCATCTTTCGGAGCATATCTATTTCGTCGCCTAATACACCGCCGGGATAAATTCGAAACTGGACTCTGTTCTCCGTCTTCTTCGTCACCTCGGAGTTCAATAGATTGATTGTCCTCATCCATGAGCTCCCCTCCGGAGCCAGGGTGGCCACTTTAATGATAAGATTTTTTTCCGCACCCATGGCTGATGCGATGAAGAAGAGAGAAGCCAACAAGCTGAACGCTAAGATTCTGATGGCATGGTTTTGGTTCATATTTGATCCCCTATTCAAAATATTCCTCGGCTCGGTCTAACAATTCCCTTGCCTTCTTTTTGGCTACCGTGTTCAGAAGGATTAAGTCTGGTGAGATATCTGCAGGAGTCTCAAGGACTTTTTGGAGGATCGATGTGAAGAGGTCTTTGTCTAACGCCTGCCGGGCATAATGGTTTGCATAATAGACATAGGCCATCAAGAATTTCCCGTTTCCGAGTTCGAGGGCTCTCAGAAAATGTTCTTGAGCCTTTTTGAGGTCTCCGCCGAAGGCTTTTGGTCTGGAGGCAAACCATATCCCCATGAAGAGGTGGGGACCGCCATAGTAGAATGTCTCGTCGATCTCCAAAACTCTTTTCATCATCCATTCCACCTTAGGAAGTTCGGCCAAAGCCTCCATGGAATCTAAGCTGAGCCTGATCCAATTGGCCCAACAGGTGGCTGCCCAGAAAAGATAGGGAACATCTTTCTTCCCAAGATACTTCAGGCCCTCCTTGAAGTCCTCAAACGGTTTCTGGATGGGCTCCTTCAATCCTCTCCTCTCTAATGATTTTAAGGCATAGTCTCTTGCCCGTGTGAAGAGAAGCTTTGCATAATCCTTGTCCTGATCCTCCACAAAGATCGAGGCAAAAGAAGAGTAGCTCTGGGCAGCAGCGATCAATAGCTCCTCATTCCTTGGCCATGCCTCGATCATGCCATCCATCAACATGAGGTAAGCGGGCATGCCTTCACGGATCACTCTTAGGTCAGATTGTTTATAAGAAGACCTTGCTACATCTTCTAACAACGTGGCCGTAGTAGCGACTGTTAACTTCTTACTGGGAAGGCAGGCAGATGAGAGGCAGAGAAGAAGAAGGGGATAGAAAACCCAATTTCTTTTCAGGAGGCAATTCATCCTTTTATCCTTTGATATCACAAAGGCGCTCTTGATGCTTTGACTCAAATTTATATTTCTAAAAGGGATGTATGTCAACCCAATTCTTGCCGCAATGGTAATGCCTCACTCTTCAGGGGTAACTTCTCAGAATAGGGCAGGGATGTCGGAGAAAATCTTATAGCGGAAACTTTATCTTGTCCCTCAACTGCAAGAATACCATGGACACTGCGGGGATCATGCTCGCACGAGGGGAGTTACCTTTGCCAACGAGAATCTTAGATCACCCGCTTGATAAGATTTTCGGAGATATTCGTGCCCTATTATAATCTTTCACTCGCGCTTCAGTGAGGCATTACCCGAAATGGCGTTCGAAATCGGCCAGTGCTCTCCAAGAGAGCTCTGAAAAAATACTCTGCGCTCTCTAAATGACCTTGACAAACAGAGGAGCAATCGATAAGAATAGCAGGACAATATGGAAAGGAGAGGGGTGTGATGAATTACGGGAGACGTGTCGTCATCACAGGAGTGGGTGTGATCACACCTGTAGGAATTGGAAAAGAGGCTTATTGGGAGAGTTTAATCGAAGGCAAATCTTCTTTTCAGCGGATCTCCTTTCCCAATCGGGATATGAGTCAATACCGATGTCAGGTCGCTGCGCCCGTCAACGGGTTTGACCTCTTTCAATACGTGGATCGAACGAGACATTCAAAGTACTTCGGAAGAACCTCTCAATTTGCGGTCGCTGCGACATGGCTTGCCTTGAACGATGCTGGCATCGAGCTCCAGAAAAATGGGGATGAGAAAGAAAACCTCCGTGAACAGCCAGGGTTGTATCGGTTAAAGGGGTTGGACTCCTTTCAGATAGGTGTCATCCTTGGAATAGGCGGGGAGGTGATGGACTTATTGGAGCATTATCATGAACGGTTTCTCTCACGAGGGCCGCGAGGTATCTCACCATTCGCCCTTCCCAATATCTATCTGAGCTCCATCACATCGCACGTGGCGAGTTATTTTACGATTCGCGGAACTGCCTATGCCGTCTCAACCGCCTGCGCATCGGCCACCCATGCCATGATCAACAGTTTTCTCGAGATTCAGGGTGGAAGGGAAGATCTCATGGTCACCGGAGGAGCGGATGCCTGTATCACCCCCTATGTTTTTGGAGGCTTTGATGCCATAAGGGCGATGTCAACACAAAACGAAAATCCTCAAAAGGCCTGCAGGCCCTTTGATCGCACGAGAGATGGATTTGTGATGGGCGAGGGATCAGGTGTGTTGATCCTTGAGGAGTTGGAACATGCGAAGAAGAGGGGAGCCCACATCTATGGAGAAGTCGTTGGATTTGGAATGACCGCAGATGCCTACCATCTTACCGACCCCGACCCTGATGGAAAGGCATTGGCGAAGGCGATCAGGGACGCCCTCCAGATGGCAGATCTCCATCCAGAGGAGATCGATTACATCAATCCCCATGGCACCTCCACTCCAATAAATGACAGGGTGGAGACTAAGGTGATCAAAGATGTCTTCGGCAAGCAGGCTTATCGGATCCCTATCAGTTCTACGAAATCGATGACGGGCCATCTGATGGGGGCTGCAGGAGGGGTGGAGGCCATTGCCGTCCTTTTGGCGATTGAGAAAGGGATCATCCATCCCACAATCAATTATGAATTTCCTGACCCTGAATGTGATTTGGATTATGTCCCCAACAGAGCGAGGGAGAAAGAGGTAAGAGCGGGCCTCTCCATCTCTGCTGGTTTTGGGGGAGTCAATAGTACCATCCTGATCAAAAAGTTTGAAGATACCCCTTCCCGTTAAAGCTTTACCCCGTTAGAAAGCCCCAGCATTTATCCTGCGGATGGGATGGTAGAAATAGAAAACATCAGCTCCTTATTGAGGCCGGGGTCAAAGCCCCGCCCTTTCTAACGGGGTTTACTTCTTCCGAAACTATTAATCCCCCCAACCCCCCTTTGCTAAAGGGGGGCGGAGGGGGGATTATGAGTTGACACTATTGAGGAAAGGTTTATAATAAATTTATCCGCAACGGTTGTTTTTTAAATTCTGGAAATCTATGGACCAGTTCAAGATTGATCCAAAACTTGTCGAATCCGTCAAGGGCGGTCTGAAGGAGAGGGGGTGGGACCTTCCTCTCGAACAGGTAGCCACGGTCGTGGACATGATTGGAGAGGAGGTTCTCTACCAATATGTAGACCAGCTGATCAGTCAGGCGGAAACCATTCTCGAGATCAATCCCTCTCTAACGGAGAAGGAAATCCTTCAGACTTTGGCGAGAAATGTGGTGGAATTCCTTAGGGCAGAGGCGGCGAGCATACGGATCTACGACCCTCACAAAGACGAGATGATTGCCTTTGGCGCTTATCCTTGGTTGGAAGAGAATCAAGAGCCTGCCATTCCTTTCGAAGATACCATTGCAGGCGAGGTGGTCAAAACCCGTCGAAGCTATTTCGTTCCTAACATCCTCAAGGAGGAGAAGTATCGGAATAAGGAGAGGGTCCAGAAAAATGGAATCCATTCGATGTTGGCGGTTCCGATCTCCATTCCCCGTTTTTCTATAAAAGATTTGGATACAGAGGGATGTCTCCAGATCTATTTTAGAGATGCGGATAAGACATTCACTGCCCTCGAGGCCAAAATTGCGGAGATGCTTTCGAGAAGGGTGAGTTATGTGGTTGCTCGGAAGCGGATTGTAGATCTTCAGAAATTGAACGTAACCAAAGATAAGATTGTGGAGCAGATCTTCCTGAAGTTAGGCAGGCGAGAAGGGGTCAAGATGAAGGAAGTCTTCAACTTGGTCATTCCTGAATTAGCGGATATCATGCAAGTCCAGAGGTGCTCCCTCTTCTCTGTAATGGAAGACCGGAAGCATGTCGTTTTAGAGGCTGGGTATCCAGAGATCCAGCATGGCATTGGGAAGGTCTTTTCTGTGGAGGAAGAACCTTACATCGATGCCGTTGTAAGCCAGGCCGGTCCTTTCGGTGAGTTTGAGGACGAGAAGATCTATCCTTCCTATATCCTCATCGATCGCCCTGAGAAGAGCCATCTCCTTCCTCCACATCTCAAGCGATTTCTCGAAACACAACAAATTCATTCGGTTCTCTATATCCCTTTGAGGGTGAAAGAAGTCGTCAACTATTTTTTGGCCTTTGATGCCCAAGCACAGCACCGACGATTTACGGACGAGGAGATCGAGCTTTTCACCTTTTTTGGCAAGGAGCTCATGAAGGGGTTGAGGCTGGAGAAGATGGACGATATCCTCCACGATTTCAAGAATCCGGCCATTGCCTCTGCTGGGTTTGCCAAGCGGCTTAAGAAGATCATGGAGGATGGGGACTACGCTACGAAAAAAGATAAGGTCGACCAAGCGTTAGATATCATCTTGAAAGAGACGTCCCGTATTCAAGAATTGGCTTTGACCCTCCACGGAGAGGGGAGGGAAGAGGTGGTTGACCTGACAGAGAAATTGAGGAGGCGGTTTTTGATCAATGAGGAGGCGATCAAGGAGTTGAAGCGGGAGAATATCCGTTTGATTGAGAGGGACTTAGAATCCCCTCTGTGGATTCAATGCTTCCCCCTTCATATCGAGAGGGTCTTGGACAACCTCCTCAATAATGCCTGCAATGCCATTCCAGAAAAGGGAGGAGAACTCTCCATTCGATCCTATCAGAAGGATTCATGGGCAGTGGCTGAAATTACCAATACCGGTCAAATTCGGGAGGAAGATAGGGATCGGTACCTCCTTGGCGAGGGAAGGGGTAGAGGACTTCATATCACCACCCGCTTGGTCAAGCAGATGGGAGGGAAGATGGAGATGGAGGCAAGGGAAGGTCAGACCACCCTCCGAGTGATGTTTCCTGTGGTCAAATAGTCACTTAGTCCTGTAGTCGTTAGTCTCGTAGTCCTTTATTTAATGACATGACGGTAGGACTACAAGACTAATGAACTATTTGACCCATTCGGCGGCGCAAAGCCCCGCCCTTCAGGGCGGGGTG
>CAZFJD010000161.1:0-7840 GCA_964518775.1 uncultured Syntrophaceae bacterium | reverse complement strand
GATTCGCTGAGGACGGCTTGTGGGGGAAACTCTCCGCACTGGGCATTCTGATGATTCTCGTATCCACGACCCTGGTGGTCCTGGCTTCTCTGTTAGGCGCAAAGTTGACGAAAGTACGGGAGGATGGATAGATCGCAGGCCAGCATGGTCAACCCGAGAAAAAAGTCCTCCTTAAAGAAGGAGAGAAGGTTTTCATCACCTTTTCACAAGAGGATGTCGTTGCAATTCCACTCAAGCAATGATCTCCTGCTGCTCTCGCGAATAGAACAACCGCCGTAGCGGAATGATACGGACGGAAGAATGAGGGGAATATGGGACTGAAGATCTTTCAAGTCGATGCATTCACGGACAAACCATTTACAGGGAACCCGGCCGGCGTTTGTATCTTAGCCGGACCGCGTGACGAAAAATGGATGCAGAATGTTGCCAGGGAGATGAATTTATCGGAGACGGCCTTCCTTTGTCGAAAAGAGGATCGGTTCGATCTTCGTTGGTTTACACCAGCCGTCGAAGTCGACCTTTGTGGTCATGCCACACTTGCGAGCGCCCATATCTTATGGGAAACAGGTGATCTGTGGCAAGAAGAAACGGCACGATTCCATACACGCAGCGGACTTCTGACGGCTGACCGTAAGGGAGAGTGGATTGAATTGAACTTCCCGGCTACTCCAGATGAGCCGGCAATTGCTCCGCCTGAACTTCTTAAGGCTTTGGGTGTCACACCAAAATACATGGGCAAGAGTCGATTCGACTACCTTTTGGAGGTGGACACAGAAGAGACCCTGAGAAGCCTGAAGCCAGATTTTAGGACGTTGAAAAGAATTCAAATCCGGGGTGTCATTGTTACAAGTCTTTCTGCTGCTCCAGGGTTTGATTTCGTCTCTCGATTTTTTGCACCGGGAGCAGGGGTTGACGAAGATCCGGTTACAGGTTCTGCCCATTGCTGTCTTGGACCCTATTGGAGTAGACGGCTGAAGAAAGATGAATTTATTGCTTATCAGGCCTCAGCCCGCGGAGGCGTTTTGCGTGTTCGTGTAGGGGGCGAACGAGTCTATTTAGGCGGAAAGGCAGTGACTGTTCTGCGTGGGGAATGGGTGGACCATCCATGAGGAGCACACCCTCTCTAATGATTAGGAAAAATGGTCTCATCCGGGGAGAACATCGAGCGCCTTGGGAATGTACTTTTGCTAAAGAAGACAAGAACCAGTGCAAACCGGGTATTCCGCTGAAATCTGATCAGGAGTATTTTGAGATTCTCTGTTTATGTATTCTGCAAGCCGGTCTGGGTTGGGGAATGGTTAGGAAGAATTGGGCCAAATTGAAGCGGGGATTCTACGGCTTCGATGTTCAAAAGTTGGCAAAAGCAGAAGGCGATGAACTCATCAAAAGAGATGGGGTGATCAAGCACAAGAAGAAGGTTGAAGCCATCATAAAGAATGCTAAAGAATTTCAAAATATAAAGCGAGAGGAGGGGTCGTTCTCGGACTTCTTAAAAAGATTAAAGGAGAGGGAAGAGAAAGAAGCAATTCGAATATTGTCTGAGAAGTTGGCCCATCTGGGAAAATATAGTGCTGAATATTATCTTCACAGTGTAGGATATTGGCGTTGAGTATTAGGGAAAAACAATTTTGAGGAGGTAAACGATGGTCGATTATTTGAATAGAGAGGAACTGGAGTCTTTGCGGCGTTGGCCTACGTGCGCGATATCGAACGGTATTGAGCTCTTCAACATCCGTCCTCGGAATGAAGGGTTCATGCTCCCTGAGATTAAGTGTGTCTTTCCCGAATTGGGACCGATGATCGGTTACGCGGTCACAGCCGTCATTAGTGCTGACACTCCCGAAGGCCGTCGGGTTCAACCGCAAGATTGGTGGGAGATGATACTGAAGGTACCAGAGCCCCGGGTGGTTGTTATCCACGACATCGACTGTCCTGTGGTGGGTTCTTTCTGGGGCGAGGTCAATGCCAATATCCACAGAGCCTTAGGTTGCGTTGGAACGATTACCGATGGGTCTGTGCGGGACTTAGATGAGGTGAGAGAAGTAGGATTCCATTTCTTTTCAAGCTGTGTCAGCGTTTCCCACGCTTATGTCCATTTGGTAGAGGTTAGCATTCCTGTTAAAGTGGGTGGTGTGGTGGTGAAGCCGGGCGACCTCATGATGGGCGACAAGCATGGCGTGATCTCCATCCCGCTGGAGATAGCGAGAGAGGTCCCGAAGGCTGCACAGCTTGTGGAGGACTGGGAAAGACGTGTCATCAACTTCTGCAAATCGAGAGATTTCACCATGGAGGGGTTGAAGGAGCGCTACCTGTCGCCGAGGCCGACCTGGCCTCCTCGGAAATAGCACTACAAGTCACCCTCTCGAAAGACCTTCAGGACAAAGATCTCCGTTTCCTGGGGTAAGGTGTCTTTGCTAACATTAAACCTATTTGTATTGAGATGATATACACGATGAGGCCCGTCGGTAAATCTCTCCAATTGGTTTGCATAGTGCCAGTAATGCATGGGAACGACTATCTTGGGCTTTAGCTGTTCAATCACTTTTTTTGCACCCTCGGGACCGATCGTGAAGACTCCACCGATGGTCTGAAGGAGAATATCCACATGACCGATGAGCTGGAGCTGGTCCTCATTGAAGGGTTCGCTGACGTCTCCGGAATGACAGATGCAAAGGCCGTCCATTTCGAAGACGAAAGCAGCACCTTTCAGAGCTTCCGGATAACCTGGAACTGCTCTTTGGTGGACAGGAACATTGTAAATCAGGACATCACGAAAAGTGAGATTGATCTCATTCCAGTCTTTTCCACCCTCTTTTAGGCCCCGAAGGAGAACAGGAGTTCCTTTAGCGAGGCCTACATTGTTATGATTTCCATGCTCCCTTCCAACTGTTACGACGTGAGGCCACACCTCAGGCATGGGGAAGCCCATGGGTCCGAATGGATCTGTGATGATCTTTGTCCCTCCGCTGGAGGTGATCTGAAAGAAGGAATGGCCAAACCATTTAATTTCTACCAAACCTGACGAAGCAGCAGGCACGACAGAAGGGCCACCCAGAACGATATTCGGATTTCGACAGGCCGCCTGGGCTTCCCACAAGGGCCATACCAGAATAGACAAAAGAATGAGTAACCAACACAACGAACTTCGAGCCATGGCAAACCTCCTCTTGGAAATCCTAAATCCGAAACAGACTTTAAGACAGAAGTTTGGATTCTATTTGTCATTTGAACTTTGACATTTATGGTTTATATCAGTCCCCATCTCCTTCGGAGGTACCATTCTCCTCCGAGAAATGCGAGGACCAGGGCCAGCACGAAGGGTGTGGTCCAAACCGAGAACCTTTTCTCCTCAATAAAGCGGGTCTCCATCCTTTTCATGTATTCTTCTATCTCCCTTAGGAGGTTTTCACCTCTTGGCAAATATTTCCCTCCTGTGGATGCTGAAATCTCCTTCAGTTTCTCATGATCAGGGGCAGCGTCTAAACGTTCGAGCGATCGTGTGATGATGATTGACTCCTCTAGATGGCCGGCTGGAGTCTCGACTCTAAACTTGTACATACCTGCTTTTTCGGGAACGAAGGATCCAAGAAACTCACCAGGTCTCTGGGCTGACTTCAATTTTGTCATCATCTTGCTACCATCCGGACTAAAGACGGAGAGTGAGACCGTCGATCTACGATTTCCGGTGGCGTCCTCTTCCCTGAGTTTGATCCGAACCTCCATCTCCTGGCCTATCAATCCTGCCTTTTCTGGAAGCGTCACCTGAACAGGTTCAAGACTCGGGTCCTTGGTGAGCCAACGGACCATCCGATCGATGAACCTGAGGTAACCATAATTCCCTTTCCCTTTCGCAACCATTCCCATATACCATTTCCAGGAATAGTCTGTAGCCAAGACCAAGACCCGTCCTTTTCTGTAATCGGAGACTGTAAGAATCGGGTAAGGGATTTCATCGGAGCTCTCGAGAAGGACGCTTCCTGAAGTCTTAACCTCAAACAGGTTGATCCCATCCAAAAAAGGCATTTCCCTCCAGAAACTCGAAAGATCAACCTCATCTGATGATAATCGGGTGATGGGATGGGTTAAACCTGAACGGCTCAGATTCACCCCTGAAGAGGAGCTTCTGCGGTAACCTTCCTTTCCTGTTAATCGAAGCGGAAGAATTTCTCCTATTGGAGTGGCTCTGTATCGACCTTCTTCAGGGAGGTTGGGGCCTCCGATAAAAGCAAAGCCTCCTCCGCTTCTCACGAATTCTTTTATGCTTTCGAGATGAAGGGGGTTGAGAAAGAGGGTATATCTGAAGTTGTCAAAGATGAGGAGGTCGAAGTTCTTCAACTCGTTGCTGAAGAGGGTATCGACCGGAAAAGGAATCAGACTCTGTTCTTGGAGGGGGACGTTCATAATGTCGGAAGGTGTCCTCAGGATGACGAAAGAGAGCAGGTCTATGGAGGGGTCGTTCTTCAGAGCAGTTCTCATGAAACGGTAATTCATACTGGGATTGCCCGATACCATCAATACCCGGATCTTGTCACGAACCACTTTGAGCGGGAGGCTGACTGTATTGTTCGAACCTAACTCTTCCCCGAACTGTTGAGGGACCGAGATCGACAAGTTTCTCTCTCCCACCTCCTCAGGTGTGAAAGAGAGTGAAACGGTCGTCTCACCAGGGCTGTTCTGGATACGCGTGCTCTTGGCCGTCAGAAGTCTGTTTCCATCCTTCAGGAGCACAGGAACTGTCAATCCGCTATATCCGTAGCTTCTTAGGGTGATATCGACTGTTAGCTCCTTTCCCCTGAAGGCCAGGGCAGGGGCTTTGACCTCCTTGATGAGAATGTCTTTATAACGTTCAAGACTTCCGATGGGAATGGTGATCAGGGGAAAATCTGTTCGCTGGCTCCCATCCCATCCCATGGTTCCATCGCTTAAGAGAAGACCGAGCGAGGTCTTTCCGCTAAGTTGATCCAAGCTCCTGGTGAGATCGCCTTTGCTCGTGCTCGCTTTCAAACCCTTCAGTTCTTCTTCCCCCACGGCCCTGAGGGAGTCGCCCAGCTCATAGAGCCTAACCTCAAAATTTTCAGACAAAGACCTTAGGAGGGGACTTGGACCTTGCAGAAGAAGAGATCTCGCCTCATCAAGGCGACTTCCTTCTCCTCCGTAGTTAGATTGGCCCATACTCTGGGAGGTGTCGAGAATGACCGCAAGGGAGGGTGTTACCCTATGCTCGCTTCTCATGACGATACTCGGATTGAGGGCAAAGGAGATCAAGAGGGAGATGCCGATCAGCCGAAGAGCAGATAGACTGATGGCTTTAACGTGTCCCAGTCTTCCCCTGACAATGAAATACTGGACCAAAGAGGAGAAGAGCCCGAGGAGGAAAAGGAGAAGAATGATCCCCATAGGAAAGACAGGAGCAACCGCAATCTGGTCAAGCTTCATATGTTCTTGCGCCTCATGATAAATGGATGGTGGATGACGTCCTTCTTATAGTCAGAGGTGAGGGAGTAGACGATGATATTTATTCCCGTCTTGAAAGCGGCAGACCTCTGAGGCTCGCCACCTGGTACACATTCATTTACCCATTTACCGAATCTATCTTTTGCCCATGCGCCTGAAAGATCGTTCTGCGAGTAGATGACCGGTGTCCAATTGTCTATCGTGAGACCCTCAAGATATGGGTTGATCCTTTGCCGACCTCCGATGCTTCCGATCATGTAAAAACTCTGATAGACAGAGTGGTCTGCGGGAAGTCTCTTCAATTCATAGTTGGGGAGTACCTGCTTCATCTCCCTACGGAAGGCGAGGTCGAATCCCAAACCCTTGGCGCCCAGGGTATCTTCTGCAAAAAGGAAGCCGCCGTAGGTCAGGAACCGTCTTAAGGTCTCACGTTCCTGTGCAGTGAAAGGCTCAAATTCATATCTCCCCGCCATGTAGAGAAGGGGGTAGTAGAAGAGGTCAGGGTCGGAGAGGGATGTCACGCGTCTCTGCTTCAGCCCGTCGATGCTGGTCCTCAACTCAAGTTCCTCGATGATGGGCTCCACAAAATTTGCGTTTGGATCCCATTCTCCACCCCGGTATTTGAGCTGAGCAAAGAAAAAATGGGGAAACGAAGCGCTCAAGAGGGATTTGGGACCAGAGAAAAATAACCCGGCTGTCAGACTCAAACCTAAAGATAAAAAATCTCTTCTGCTACAGTGATTAAAAGATGATGTTCTCATAGATGGTATTATAAGATACGTTATTTCTTCTTAGACTGGATCTTAGAAAGAAACTTATCCAGAGGGACGCCTTTTCCTTTTTTGTATTCCTTATAGCCCCGGCGGATCTGCTCCTTAATCTTAAGATCTTTCATTTCAAGCCAGTCCTCAAATTCATCAATATCAAGAATAGCCGCCACAGGAATGCCACCTTTTTCAAGAATGAAGTTCTCTTTATTGAGATGAACTCTCTTGATTACCTCCCCCAAGTTAATTCTGGCTTTGGTTATAGGAATGGTTTTAACCATAAATTTCCTCCCTTTCAATTTAATCCGTATTATTAAAAGTTATCTCCCCTCTCCCCTTGGGGGAGAGGGTCAGGGTGAGGGGTGAGAAGGGCATTTCGGATCTTCTCCAAAACACCCTCTAAGTTGCTAAATACCTGGTTATCCCAAAATCGCAGCACCTTGTACCCTTCAGCCCGAAGCCATTCATCACGTATGTTGTCCCCTGGATCGAGTGCATGCTGCCCGCCGTCCAGCTCTACGACGACTTTCTTTTCAAAATTCACAAAATCCACAACATACCCGCCAACGGGTTGTTGGCGACGAAACTTAGAACCTTCTATTTGTCTGTCTCTGAGATGCTTCCATAAATGCTGCTCTGTATCCGTAGAGTGTTTCCTGAGTCTTCTTGCCACACCCGTCAGGCCTTTCACCCCCACCCTCTTCCCTCCCCCCTCAAGGGGGAGGGTTCCCCTTTGTTTCTGACATGTTCCAGAGCGTTTCTTCATAAAACTTTTTAGAATATCATTTAATCAATACTGATTAAAATTAATGATAGGTCAGTATTTAGGGGTTGTCAAGAGCAGGCACTGAAAGGACTCCTTTGCCGTTTATTATACAAAATCACGCTGAGATGACGCAAACTTTTTACCCACAACGTAGAAAAAAGACTTTTTAAGGAGGAGAAAAAGGGAATGTTGCCTTATTGCGCCGAAGGCGACACAAAGGATAAGGGTTTGAAACCGATCGATCGTGAAGCTTTCGCCTACAATTCTTCATTCTCGCCTAAGTTTGGAAGGTAACAATTACTGGCAGGAATGTGCATTAATGACTATGGAGGTAATATTTGTTATTCGATTTACAAATTTGTCTAATGTTATGGATATCCAGCCAAACAACAAATTTTATAATCCTTTTTAGATACAATGAGTTATAGGTTTAAAACACATGGCATGGGATTTGCTGAAGTTGCACAAAGGAAATATTTGTCTTTCTCAAAGGGGAAGCCGAATTTGCCAAGCAACGATTCATTCCGGCCAGAGGTTGAGGGAAATTTATGCTATTAGAGGGCGGTGGAAGGGAGCAGGCTGGATATAATTTACATTTAGGTGGATGGGATGATAGTATACAGGGTTTTTTACAAGGATTGCTATCGTAAAAAAAATGTACTCCTTGGTACGTTGACCGAGAGAAGGAAAGACTTAAGAGGAATGAGCCAATTGGAATCTGGCTTAAAGTGGGCAAAGTTCGCTTTTGGCAACCAGGTAAAGGATATAAAACGTATCGTCGTTGTGCCTAAGGAGGTGAAAGAAGCGAGCGATAGTGGAACCCGATTTAGTGCTGATCAAGAGGCTTGTTGAT
>CAZFJD010000160.1:0-7903 GCA_964518775.1 uncultured Syntrophaceae bacterium | reverse complement strand
AATGAGCCAAATCCAAAATTCAAAACAAATGATTAATAAGGTTTAGATCATTGGAAAATTGGGAATTTGGATTTGTTTCGGATTTAGAATTTAGGATTTCGGATTTCTCCGGAGGAGCCTTATGGAGCCTATTCACCTTTTTGAAAAGGCCGAGTTTTCAAAAGAGAATTTCGTACCTAAACAACTCCATATCGGAGAGGCAGGTGCCGCAGTCCTTCTCTGTTTTGAACCAGGTCAGACCATGCCTCTTCATCCCCATCCTGGTGCTTTGGAAGTAATCCTTTACGGGGTTGAAGGGGAAGGGACTCTCGCTATTGGGAATGAGGAAAAACCTCTCAAAAAAGGTGATCTCATTTTTTGTAAAGGAGAGACTTCCATCGGTCCCAAGAATACAGGTCAAGATAGGCTCATAGTGCTGGTCATTCTCATCTTAAAAGGTTTGGTGACCAGATAGACCAGATAGACCAAACAGACTATATGGACAGCTTCTGGTAGAGCAAACCATATCTCACCCCGTGGCAGCTTATCAGTACAGAAGGACATCCAAGCCTTTCCATCGCCAAATAGAGGATCGTGCCTCCAGCTAAGATTACATCTGCCCTGGCAGGGGAAAGACCAGCAATATTTTTTCGTTCATCAATCGTTTTGGATCGATAAACATCTAACTGGTTTTTCAATGATTCTTTTTTTAAGACAAAATGGTGAATCTTCTGAGGATCGAACTCTTCTAAACCTTGCTCCACAGAAGCTAAGGTGGTGGCCGTTCCTCCCACACCGATCATTGAGAATGGTCCCCGGGGATGAGGAATCTTGACCAGTAATTTCTGAATTTCCCTCTCCATCTTTGTCCACTCTTCTTTTTGAACAGGATCAGAGAGGAGATACTTTTCCGTAAAACGGACTGAACCGAGGGGAAGGCTCACCCACCGGACGATCTGATCGCCTTTGCCCAGTATGAATTCTGTGCTTCCTCCGCCCACATCCACCACCATAAGCGAATCTTTCAATTCTTTCAAATCTCTTATGACAGCCAAAAAAGAGAGTTGAGCCTCTTCTTCTCCGGAGATGATCTCAATGGAGAGGCCGAGCCTTTCCTTAACCATCCGTATGAAAACCTCTGAATTTCGGGCTTCTCTGAGCGCGCTTGTTCCGACGGCAAAGATCTTCTGGACTCCCATGGTCTGACAATGTTCTAAATACTGGGCCAATGTTTGGAATCCTCTCTTCATTGAATCTTGATAGAGGACCCTGTCCTTTTGGACACCTTCACCCAGTCGGACAATGGTTTCTATTTCGAAAAGAGGTTTTAATTTTCCTTCATCCACACTTGCGATGAGGAGAAGGATTGTGTTGGTCCCGATGTCGAAGGATGCCACCCTATTAAGGGAAGTAGGATCGGATTTCACGGCAGAGGTCCTCAGGGAAGATGTTTGATGTCAGCTCGGATTGAAGGACCTCAAAGGAGGTCCAATCATTCAGGTAATAGGGTTGGATGGGCGTTCTTGAGATGATGCGGATGAGGAGTTGGTAAGATGGCTCCCCAGAGATGGAGTAAATAGAGAAATTGAAACTATTGAGGTCTTTGTCATAATAATATTTCAAGGTGGAGACGATACCCTTGGCTAAAGCGCATATCTCTTCTTTCTCCAGAGTGGTGATTGACCCATGGCCTTCAATACTTCCACAAACTTCATTGAATGCAATGGGTGCAAAGGAGACAAACCAGTGAACCTTGCCGATGCTTGTGATATACCGCTCCCCAAGTTCCTGTTCAATCCGAATGAGGTCGTTCCAATAAAGGACTTTGTTCCTTTGGTGATAAGAGGAACCCGCACCCACTAACCATTCCATCTCATTGGTGGGGATGGGATCTCCGATGATCTGAAGATGGGGATGAAGAATGGTGCTTCCACCGGGAAGAAGGAAATTTTGGCTGATCTGCCAGTAACGAATATCTGGGTCCAAAGCCATCGTCCTTCGAATGATCTCAATAGCGACCGAGAAACCCTCTTCATATATTTCAGGAGTGAACTGATTGAGATTGAGAAAGTGCTCACGACACAGGACGACAACATTCCCGTAGGTCCCCACCGGATTAAGGTTGGGAAAACCCACAGCCTTTTCAATGGAGATCCTGCCCTCTGGAGCGATCTCCTTTGAGAATTGGGGTGTCTTGAGAAGAAGACTCTCCGGACAGAAGAAGCATCCTTTGGATTCTTCCACCATCTGCGAAAAGTCGAATTTGCCTTTGGTGGGAAGACCCCAAGTGATGATCCGGCTCCGCCGTTTTGTTAAGGGGTCGATCCTCACCTCCGTTGGAACCGAGATCTTTTCAAATCCTTTGAGGGGAGAAAGGAGATCGGATTGAAGATGAATTCGTTCAAACTTGATTTCCATCGTCTCATTTATTCTCCGCGATGAAGCGACGGATGGAACGGTCGTAGGATCTTTCACCCTCGGGCGAGAAGAAGCAGCCAGGGAGTTGCTTCATCCTCCAGTGATAGGCAATACATTCACAGCATCTCCCCTTTCGGTCACAGGGTTCATAAGTGCAGGTGCATCGAGCCTTATTTTTCTCTAAATGGCATTCCAGCATATCGAGGACCCCCTTCCTTTTACCCCGTTAGCAATAATGCCCCGCTCGGTTTCGAGTCGCAACGACTGGAATTTCTAACGGGGCTTACTAAGTTCTGAGTTCGGAGTATACCTGCCTGCTCTGCCTACCGCAGGCAGGCGCATGCAGAGAGTTCGGAGGCTCAAGGCTAAAATCTCCGAACTCATTACTTCAATCAAGGGTGCTATTTGAGAAAGAGCTGGTGTTCCACCATCTCGCAGAGAATGTGCCCAATGAGAATATGGGTCTCCTGGATACGGGGTGTGCTGGTAGAGGAGACGATGAGAGAAATATCGGCCACTTTTGCCACTCCTCCCCCATCGTTTCCAGTAAGGGCCACTGTTTTCATCCCCATCTCTTTTGCAACCTCGATACCTTTGATCACATTGGCCGCGTTTCCACTCGTGCTGATACCGATGGCCACATCTCCTTCCTTGCCGAGAGCCCGGAGTTGTTTAGCAAAGATTTCATCAAAGGCAGAGTCATTGGAGACGCTGGTGAGAATGGAGGTGTCTGTGGTCAGGGCAATGGCGGGAAGGGGAGGCCGGTCCATCAGATATCGATTGACGAATTCTGCAGCAAGGTGTTGGGCATCGGCTGCACTCCCTCCGTTGCCAAAGAGAAAAAGTTTGCTCCCCGATTCAAAGGCATGAGCGATGAGTTTGATCGCATCGAGAAGTTGAGGGAGGCTCTCCTTCAGAAAACGTGTTTTGACTTCGACACTCTCCTTAAATCGTTTCGGGATGGTATTTTCCATTGAGTCAAAATATTATACTCCTGTCCTTCCCCTGTCAAGGGCCGTTTTTAAGAGCTCTGAAAAAGTATAGAGATCTCTGATTGCACCGATTAGGAACCGATTACACAGATACAAAAGGCATTGAAAAATCATATAAATCTGCGTAATTATTTTTTTAAATCTGTGTAATCAAGAGAGCGGTTAGTAGTTTTTCAAAGCTCTCTTTTTAATGAGCGCCGAAGGATTGACCTTTGGTGGTCTTTTGTTTATCATGATCTCCAGGTGAATCGATGAACATCCTCGCACTTCCTGCTGCCCTCGCCTTTACGATGAACCTGACCCTCTGTCTGATCGTTCTCTCCAGTAACCCCAAAAATATTGCCCATCGGCTCTTTGCGTGCTTTGTCCTCTCCTTCGCTACGTGGAATATCGGCGAATTCATCATGATCAACAGCCTCAATCCGATCCATGCCATCTTTGGAGTAAGAGTGATCTTCGTCGGGTTGGCCTTTGCTCCTCTTTTCTTCCTCCATTTCTCTTTTGTCTTCCCGTTTAAAAGAGAGAACCAATGGGCAAAGGGATTTAAACCATTTTTTCTCTACCTCATTCCGGTGGCGATCTTGGTCGCATTCTTCGTAACCTTCCGAATCGACATCGAACGGTTCAAGGAGTTGAGGAATGTCTTCTATTATGGTCTCCGTTTTGAAGAGCCATTGATCTTTCTGGTCTTCCTCGGATTGATCGCCCTTTTCTCAGGCATCTGCATCTATTGGGGAATTGAAAATCTGATCCAATCTCTGCGGACGGCACGGATTCCGAGGCAGAAGCTGCAGATCAAATACCTCATCTTCGGAATGATCTCCATGGCCATTGTCGGGACGATTATCAATCTCTCGAATTACTTCCTCAAATTGGGGTGGCCCATCTTCTTTCTGGCCAGCCTTTATTCCATCTTGGTCAGTTTCTTCTTTGCCATTGCACTCATCAAATATCGGCTGCTGGACATCCATCTCCTCATCCGGGGAGGGATCCTCTATTCCTCTGTCTCGGGTTTGATCCTGGCCATCTATGTTTTGGTCATCAAGAACATTGGGGAGGCCATCTCTCAACAGGCTTACGGGAAGTCTCTTCTGGTGGAGTCTGTCTTGATCCTTGCTCTCGTCTTTTTGCTTCGGCCTTTTCAGAAAAAGATAGAGGATTGGATCGATCGTTTCTTTTATATGGAGAGGGTCCATTTTCGGACGAAGCTTTCAGAGTTTGGCCGACAGCTCACCGAATTGGTGGACCTCAACGGCGTGGCACAGATGACCGTCCATTTCATCAACCAAACCTTCCATGTCGATCCGGTTGCTTTCTTCTTCCTAAAGAATGAGGGGAATGAATATCTCGCCATTTCTGGAAATGTCATGAAAGAAGAGATGAGATACTCTTCCCAGCACCCTTTCGTGAAGAGAATGGAATCGATCGGAAGGGCGGTCGATCTGGAACACCTGAGAGAGTATGGAGGGGATGTAGAGGAGATCGACGGCCTGATTGAGAAAGGTTGGGCGGTGGTCGCCCCAATTTTTCTGAAGGAGAGATTATTAGGTTTCATCCTGCTTGGGAGGAAGCTATCCCAAAAGGATTACACTGTGGAAGAACTTGAACTCTTGGAGGCCTTCTTAAACCAGGCCGCCCTCGCTATCTCCAGGGTTCTGATCTATCGGGATATGAGTTTGAAAGATAAACAGATCATGCAGGCTGAAAAGATGGCGGCGATCGGTGAATTAGCGGCTGGGATTGCTCATGAGATACGGAACCCATTAGGGATCATTACGGGATCGGCAGAGACAGTTCGAAAGCATGGAGATCCGAAGATTCGAGATGAGATGACCAATTATATCTTAGAAGAATCGAAACGAATCAATGGGCTGATCAGCACATTTTTGGACTTCGCCAAGCCGAAAGAGCCGCGGTTAGTGAGTTGCGACCTCAGAGAGGTCTTGGAAAAAACTCTCTTTCTTCTCTCGCCACAGGCCCGGACGTTAGGGGTAGCGATCGACAGAGAGATCCCCCTAAACCCTCTTTGGGTTTTGATCGATCCAGATCAGATCCGGCAGGCCTTTATGAA
Source organism: uncultured Syntrophaceae bacterium (assembly GCA_964518775.1). Lineage (GTDB taxonomy): Bacteria > Desulfobacterota > BSN033 > BSN033 > UBA1163 > JACAEX01. The sequence continues at coordinate 2,443 of CAZFJD010000160.1, read as the reverse complement.
CTTAGGTGTCAACGCCTTGGAGGCGATGCCGAACGGAGGGATTCTCAGAATTGCAGTGAGCGAGAACGGCAAGGATAAGGTTTTTGTGCGTTTCAGTGATACAGGGAAGGGGATCCCAAAAGAGATGCAGACAAAGGTCTTCGATCCCTTTTTCACCACAAAAGAGGGCGGTACCGGTTTAGGACTTTCCATTGCCCATCGGATCATCACCCAACACGGGGGGAGTATTACTTTGGAAGAAGGAGAAGATAAGGGAAGCACCTTTATGATCGTTCTTCCCTTGGGAAAGGAAAGATAAGGGATGAAGCGAACCATTCTCATCGCCGAAGATGAGGAGAGGATGCGGCGGATCCTGGAAGTGAACCTTCAAGATCAGTACCGGATCCTTCTCGCCAAGGACGGTGAAGAGGCGCTCCGTTTGTTTCAGCAGAATCAAGTCAACCTTCTTGTCACCGATATGAAGATGCCCGAGAGGAATGGTCTCAGCCTTCTTCATGAGGTGAAGCGGCTCAGGCCGGAGATTCCGGTGATCATGATCACCGCTTATGGGACGATCGAATCCGCCGTCAATGCAATGAAGGAAGGGGCTACCGATTATCTCCTCAAACCGATCAAAATGGAGGAAGTGGAGCTCGTCATCCAAAGGGCCCTGCTTCAGGCTGATCTCATGGATGAGAATCGGCAGCTAAAGGAAGAGATCAAATCCCTTTATGGATTGGACACGATCATCAGCAAACATCCGAAGATTATCGAGATAATGCAGGTTGTTCGGCAGGTCGCTGATAGCAGGGCGACTGTCCTGGTTGAAGGTGAGAGTGGCACAGGGAAAGAGTTGGTGGCTCGTGCCATCCACTTCAATAGCCAGAGGGCGGGCTTCCCTTTCATCGTGGTCAACTGTTCTGCCATCCCGAGAGAGCTTCTGGAGAGTGAACTCTTCGGTCATGAGAAGGGTTCGTTCACCGGAGCCGGGAGGAAAAAGATTGGGAGTTTTGAATTAGCCCACAAGGGAACGCTCTTTCTGGATGAGATTGGAGAGATGCCCAAGGAACTTCAAGTTAAGATCTTGAGGGCCATCGAAGGTTATCGGTTTATGAGGGTAGGGGGCACCGAGGAGATCGATGTTGACGTTCGACTGATCACCGCCACCAACCGGGACTTAAAGGCCGCTGTGGAAGCAGGAGAATTTCGAGAAGATCTCTTCTACCGACTCCATGTTGTCTCCATTAAGCTTCCGCCATTGAGGGAGCGGAGGGAGGATATCCCTTTATTGGTTGCCCATTTTATCGAGAAACATAAGAAGGAAGTAAAAGGAAGAAACTTTGAGATTTCTGAGAGAGCCATTCAGGCATTAGAAAATTATTCATGGCCCGGCAACGTGAGGGAGTTGGAAAACTGTATCCTTAGAGCCATGCTTCTGAGCAAATCGAATCGGATTGAATTTGAAGACCTTTCACCAGAGGTGAGAGGGGAGGAGGGAGAGCCGGTTCGTCCTGTCCCCAGAAATAGCGATGAATTGAAACGGATGAAATGGCAATTGAAACGAAAAGCAGAGGATGAATTGGAGAAGATCTTTTTAAAAGAGGCTCTAAAGAGGAATAAAGGTAATATTTCGAGAACTGCTTTGGACGTTGGAATGGATAGGAGGCAACTCCAGAATCTGATTCGAAAGCACAGAATTGTTGTTAAGGAGTATAAAGACCACAATTAAAAAATGAATTGGAGTGAAGGCAAAAATCTCTCCGATATTATTAAAATAACTATCTGTTGATTTCTTCCTGAGATTGTGATTTTAAGTTTCGGCCGAAGATGCTACATTTCAACTAGAAATCAATACGTTCTGCACTCAATCTTCTCTAATACACCTTACCTGAATTCACCAAGCAGATCGGCAATAAAAAGGTAATATTCACAAATTTATTATTCATAGTTTATTGTTCATTTGACGAGTCCAACATTTTTTGATATAAAAACTCCTGGGATATAGAGAGGGAAGTGGTTGATGAAAAAGACCTTTAAAACTCTATCCAGGGGGTATAGAAATGAAAAGCAATAACCAAGACAAGAAAGGAAGAATCTACAGTAAATCTTTCCTGTCAATCCTTGTTCTATTTTTGATGACTTTCTCCTTTAATTGCGTATGGGCTGATTCTGGGAGTTATATTGACACCGTACAGAAAATTTTCATTGGCTACTATCAGCGACCGGCAGACCCAGCGGGTTTACTCTACTGGGCAGCAAGGCTTGATGCAAGAGCCGGAAATCTTAATGAAATCATTGAGGCCTTTGCCAACTCCGCAGAGTCTCAGGCGCTCTACGGTGCCATCACCAGCAGCAATATTTCCACCGTTGTAAACAGCATTTATAACGCTCTGTTTGGCCGTTCTGCAGAGGCAGAGGGTCTCAACTACTATGTAAACGGTTTTAACTCGGGCCAGTTCACAGC
>CAZFJD010000159.1:0-7928 GCA_964518775.1 uncultured Syntrophaceae bacterium | reverse complement strand
TACGAAGGTGACCCCTAACTTTCCAAATGACCGCAGTTCTAAAACTTTCGAAGTCTGGTCTGTCTGCTTCTACTAATTTCACGAAATTGAGGATGCTTCCGTAAAGAGTTGCCTAATCTTGGGGTCTCGAATATTTTTGAGAAAAGCCTTGATAACGAGATCGGCAGAAATTATTATTAACTTTGGAAACGACGACGGGAAAATTGAGAAAATTGTCAGAAGCAGGAAGGAGGAAAGAGAGATGAAAAAAATTCGTATATCCTTTGTAGTCATGGCCATCTTCTTTACAGGATTTATTTCCCCTACCCTGGCGGCCACTCCGCCTCCGTCAAAAGGTGATGTATTGCCGAAGATCAGCCTCCCCATTCCTAAGAGTTCTGATGAAAGGACTTACCTTGGGCTCTCGGGAACGGGCACTTTCAGGATCCCACAAATCAAGGCCAAGGTGGTGATCGTGGAGGTCTTTAGCATGTACTGCCCGTACTGTCAAAAGGATGCGCCCAGGATTAACGAAATGTATCAGGCAATAGAGAATAATCCAGACCTTAAGAATAAAATTAAAATCATCGGTATCGGTGCAGGAAACTCGGCCTTTGAAGTTGAGGTATTTAAGAAGACCTATCAGATCCCGTTTCCACTTTTTGCAGATAAGGACTTCTCCATCCATAAACTTTTGGGAGAGGTGAGGACTCCTTACTTTGTCGCTATCAAAATCAACGAAGATGGCACTCACCAGATCATCCATTCCCAATTAGGTGATTTCCAGGGCGCCCAGCCCTTTCTCGAACTGATACTCAAAGCTTCTGGATCAAAATAGAAAATGGGAGGATGAGTCATGAATCAAAAACGGTTAGTTCATCTCGTTTGGGTCACTGGAGTGGTATCGCTTTTTGTCTCTTTCTCCATCGCCTATGCTATCTCCGAGGCATTCAAGGAGAATATTTACAAGGTGGGAGAGCTCAAGCCAGTTGACAGCGTTCTCAAAGTAAAGATTGGAGATCGGGCTCCTATCTTCACGCTTCCTTCGGTCTCAGGAGAAAAGATCTCCCTGAAGCAGTACCTGGGAAAGAAGAATGTGGTTCTCTCCTTCGTCCCTGCAGCTTGGACCCCTGTCTGCTCAGACCAGTGGCCGGGCTACAACATCATCAAAGATATCTTCGACCAGAACGATGCCATACTCCTCGGAATTACAGTAGACAACATCCCCACGCTCTTCGCATGGACCAACCAGATGGGCAAGCTGTGGTTTCCAGTTCTTTCCGATTTCTGGCCCCATGGTGGCGTCGCTAAGAAGTATGGTGTCCTCCGTTCAAATGGGATCTCGGAAAGGGCCCTCTTTGTAATGGATAAGAAGGGCATCATTCGATATATCGACGTCCACGATATCAACAAAAGACCTCCTCTCGAAGATCTTGTAAACGAACTCGAGAAACTGAAAAAGTAATGCCATGCAAAAAAGGATACTCGGCAGGAAAGGCTGGAGGATTTCCATCATTGGGTTCGGAGCAATTAAGCTGCCCAACCTGAGCCAGAAAGAATGCGACGTCCTCCTCAATCGGGCTATCGATCTTGGGATCAACTTTGTGGACACGGCAGATTGCTACGGCGACAGTGAAGAGAAGATCGGAAGGGCATTGAGCAGGAGACGCAGGGAATTTTACCTTTCAACGAAGATCGATGAGCGTGATGGTCCTGGCGTGATGAGAAAATTGGAGCGCTGCCTTCAACGGCTGAAAACCGATTCAATCGATCTCGTCCTTTTTCACGATGTCCGCGGCTCTGAATACGAAAAGATATTTGAGAAAGGCGGCCTTGAGGCCCTGGAGAAAGCAAGGAAACAGGGCAAAATCTCTGAGATCGGTATCAGCATCCACCACTCCGTCTCGATGATGAAGAAGGCGATCGAGTCAGGAGTATTTTCGGCTTTGATGGTGGCGTACAGTGCCATAGACGAAGATCGCTTGACCTCAGACCTCATTCCATTAGCCCATCAGAAGGGTGTAGGGGTGATCGCCATGAAACCCTTGGCCGGTGGTAAATTGGGAGAATTTCAAAGAGGATGGAATCGAAAATTTTTTAAAGGGGAATCTCCGGCTCAAATCTCTCTTCGATACGTCCTCACAAATCCTCACCTCACCTGTGCCATTCCCGGAATGACTAATCTAAATGAGTTGGAGGAAAACCTAAAGGTTGGGGAGGACTTTAGGAATTTAAGTTCAGAAGAGATTGGTATATTGATGGATTGGGTCGGAGAGGTTGGGAAGGGGTTCTGTAGAAATTGTGGTTACTGTCTTCCTTGTCCAGAAGGGATTCCCATCCCTGATATCTTCCGATTTGAGAATTACTATGAGTGCTATGGTATGAAGAGATGGGCTATAGAGCAGTATCGGCTTATAACAGTTAAGGCGGAGACGTGCTCATCCTGTGAACAATGCCTGGAGCGTTGCCCCTTTGGTGTTCCCATTCCCCAACGTCTCAAAGAAGCCCACCAAACTCTAAGAATTTCTTAGTCCTAATGTGCTTTTGCTCGGCTTGGGTATTGTATATCCGGCTCCCGGTGAGCCTTAGCGTTCAGCCACCACATTTTTAAATCTTGATGATTTCGCCTTCGATCTTATCACCGATGCGCAAGATTCCGAGCGTCGCCCGATGAACAAAGGAGCGGGTCGGCGAGCCAGGATTAAAGAAAAGGATTTCTTTGACCTGATGATTGGCGGGTGTATGAGTGTGGCCGTAGATGATCGCATCGACTTCATCAAACGCCTCTCTTACTCGTGACTCGATCCCAAAAGGGGAACCCCCTCCATGAATCAGGCCGATGCGGAATCCTCCGAGTTCGATGATCCTTTTTTGAGGAAAGGCTTTCCGGATATCCGGTGGGTCCATATTGCCACAGACAGCGATGAGATCCTTCAGGCTTGAAAGATATTCTGCGACACTCCAATCCACGAAATCTCCTGCATGAAATATTTTTTCCACATCGCTGAACTGGAACTCGATCATTTTCTTAAATTCAGAATGAAGTTCCCTTAAGTGGGTATCTGAAAGCACACCGATCTTCATCTTAAACTCCAGTTTGAGGCTTAAGGTTTGAGGATCACTTCCTGCCTGCCATAGGCAGGTCGCTTGAGGCAAAAGATTTTATACTTAATCTCCTAAACCTCAACCTTGGCCTTAACCTGTATCTATTTTGTTAATTCTACGATTGAGCAAAAGGTCCCAATTGCCACCTTTCTCATAAATTCGAAATCAAGTGTTTCCATCGTGTCCGAAGGTAGATGGTAATTCGGGTTTCTAAGAAATGCCGTATCGGTGATCATCAGGGCTGGAAAGCCATGATCCCAAAAGGGGCTATGGTCGCTCCATCTAACCTCTTCCATCCCTTCGCCATTCTTAGGAACGAGAAGGAACTCCGTTGGAAGTCGGGGCACATAGGTTCTGAAACACTGATAAACCTTCTCTAATAAAACCTTCGATCTCTCGTTTCCGATGATGCCGATGAAGTCGCCCACATTAGGATAATATTTTGGATTGACGTAAGAAGGATAATTTTGCCTCGAATTCGTGAACCCAACCATCTCTAAGGAGATCATCCCTAAGATCCTTTCCTCTTCTCTTCTTGCCTTCTCGGCGTAATAGGTGCTCCCAACATAACCGTATTCTTCGAGGCCGAAGGCAATCAATCTTACAGTTGAATCTAATTTGACCCTTTGGATATTCCTTGCCACTTCAAGAAGGACAGCTACGGCACTCGCATTGTCGTCAGCTCCGGGAGAACCCGGAACGGTGTCATAATGAGCCCCCAAAATAAAAATTTTATCTGGTGATCCAAAACCTTTTTTCTCTGCTACGATATTATTGTAACTTTTCCCCTCCCATTGAAAGGATTCTTCCCATACCCTTAGACCAATCTTCGAAAACTCATTATAAATATATTGGCCCGCCTTTTCCAACTCATGAAAATGGTCATATGGATTTCGATCAAAATGGAGATTTTTTACATGTTCCTTGAGATTTTTGATCGAGATCCCATTCTTCATAGGATAGTCTCTCTCATCCCCTGTTAATAAGGAAGGCAAGAAAAGCAGAGGAAATAAAAAAAGAACCCTTCGAAATCCCATGGTCAGTGGTTGGTTGGACATATCTTATTTAAAAATGGTTATCCTGTCAATCTGAAGCTCCCTGGCCACAGGGCGGGACGTCGGGGCACTTGCGGGTCACTCATCGGTCAGAACTCATTTTTATTTTCAGCATGGTTTGCTTTATAATGAATTAGGTGTTAAGAATGCCCATCGGTCGAAAGAAGAAGGCCCTGATTCACATTGCCAAAGATGACCTTCATCTGGACGAAGAGTCTTACCGAGAAATATTGAAAGGAGTGGCAGGGGTGGAGAGTTCAACCCGTTTAACAAAGGAAGGCTTTGAGAGGGTAATGAAACGTTTTCAAGAGATGGGCTTTAAAGGTCTCCTTCCCCACCCCTACCATCCTGTACCCAAAGGCCGGCTCATTCCTCTTGATAGCCCTCAAGGTTCAGAATCGATCAGTTCAAGCCAACAGGATTTCATTTCTTACCTCTTGGAAAGACTGAACTGGGACGAAAAACATTACCACGCTTTTTGTCAACGCATCATCAAAAGACCTGATCCCCTTACCAAGCGGGACGGTCAAAAGATGATCATCGGTTTGATGGCCATATTGAGAAAGAGAACAATGAAAAGGAGACTTGTATGAGAAGGTATTTCGTGATCGGGCTCGCCTGTGTTCTACTCATCACTTTTTTAGTGTTTATCTCGCTCAGCAAAGAGACGCCTCCCACCTTCATTGAAATGGAGGTGAAAGGAGTGAGGCTCGATGCTCTCGGAAAAAATCCTGTCGTCATTCTCGCCGACAAGGATGGGAAGAAGGCTCTCCCCATCTGGATCGGCCTTCCTGAGGCGAATGCAATCGAAAGAGAACTAAAGAATATTACCCCTGCAAGACCCATGACCCATGACCTCCTCCATTCCATCCTGGCTCAAGCTCAAGCTAAGGTGAAAGAAGTAAAAATTGTCGATTTGAAAGACCATACCTACTATGCGAGACTCTTCCTGACGTTAAACAAAAAGCTGATTGAAGTTGATGCTCGACCCAGCGATGCGATTATCATTGCATTGAAGTCCAAAACTCCGATCTTCGTCTTAGCGACAATCCTCGATGTCCAGGGAATCACCCTTGCTAAAAAGAATATGGGAGAGCGATATGGGATTCGAATCCAGGAGCTCACCCCTTCTTTAGCCTCTCACTTCAATTTCAAAGGTCAGAAGGGTGTATTGGTTTCAGAAGTCATTTCAGGCAGTGCGTCAGAGGTCTCTGGAATGAAAGCAGGGGATATCATTACCAAGATCGATCTTAAAGAAATAGGCAGTGTGCAAGAATTTGAAGAAGCCTTGGAGGCTGTCAAGGTGGGCCATCAGGTTCGAATGACACTTTTTCGAGACGATCAATTTCAGGAAGTCAACCTATCGGTAAAACCCTGAGACCTGTGATCACATTTCGGAATGCGCCCGCTTAACCCACAGGCAGGAATTGCTCTCTGGTTTTTTTCTGAACTTCAGTTGAGCAGGCGCTTAATGATGGGCACCTTGATAAATGGAACCCCTTCCTCCTTTAGAAGAACCTCTTCGCTCGGGGTAGCGGTTCCCTTAATGTTTTTCTTTTCTGACTCGCCGTAATGAATTTTGAGAGCCTCCTTAGCAAAATCACGGCCCACGTCCTCAAAATGTTTATCCAGATATTCTTGAATCACTTGAAGCGCTTCGTAGGAAATGGGTTCTTCTTTCTTCTTCTCCCCACCCTTTTTGATCGCGAAGGCAGAAAAGGCTTTTTCAACTTTATGATCGTTGCAGAAAGGGCAATGGATCATGCCGGAAGATCTCCGCTCTTCTAAGGAGGCGCCGTCCTTAAACCAGCATTCGAACTTGTGGCCATTTGAACAATACAGATCAAAAGCAATCATTTTCGTCCCTTTCACAATTTAGCACGCTTTCATTTATATTTGCAAGCCATTTTTCCACATTGCAAAACAAGGAAAAACCATTTATGATTTTTTGAAGTTAATCGCAAAGGAGGTTCTTATGAGAAGAAAAACGGTTTATGGTTTCTTACTTGTGCCTCTCTTTTTTCTGCTCCTTCTCCCCCTTTCAAATTCAGAGGCTAAGAAAAAGGTGGAGTTGGTCGGGAAGGAAACGCTCAATTTCACTCTCCCGTCCACACATGATCGGGTGATCAATTATGCAGAGGAGTATTATGGAAAATATCATCTGATCATCACCTTCTTCCCCGCAGCTTACACCCCTGTCTGAACGGGCGAAATGGAGGGCCATCAGAGGAACCTTTACCTCTATGAGCGCTTCAACGCCCGGGTCCTGGGCGTCAGTCGGGATGATGTGACAACCTTAAAGTATTGGGCAAAGAGTCTGGATCTAACCTTTCCCCTTCTCTCCAATATTACTGCCTTTCTGGGTGCCTCTTTCGATATCCAGCCAGAGGGTCAGCCCATTTTCGGAAGGCGGACAGTCATCATTGATAAGAAGGGGGTTATCCGCTATGTGCGAGATGGATCACCAGACTTTAAGGATATCCTCCTCTTTCTCAAGAAGCTGACCCAGGAAGGAGGGAAACCATGAAAAAGAGATGGGGTGCGATAATATGTGCTGTATTGGTCTTGGCCTGGCTTTCTGGATGCGCCACCGTGGAAACCTCTAAGAAGGTCCCATACAAACTGTCTCCCCAGGGAACCGTCATCTGGGAAGACGAATTCGAATTCTTGCCTCCTCCTCCTGATTGGAAATTGCTACGGGTAGAAACAGGTGAAAATGACATCAATTTCGGATTCATGAGATCCGACCCAGGACCATTTCCTTCTACCACTTCGTTTGCTTATGACGAGGAACCCTTCGGCTGTTCCACAAAATTCGAGGAGAGGGAAAGGGAGTTTTTCAAACGGTTTCTTTTCAATGCCATTCTCCAGTTTCAAGTTTTAGAAAAGCGAAAGACGCAGGTGCTTGGTGGAGAAGGGCTGGAGGCAACCGTTGAAGGGAAAGACCCGGTCAAAGGGGAGAAGGTCAGAGCCAAAGTGGTCTTTGGCAAGAGAGGAGATCGAGTAGTTGGCTTCTATATCACACAGTGGAGGCCTATGGACGGAAATTACGATCTCTCAGCCTTTGAGATCTTTGATAGGTTTGTTAATTCTTTTAAATTCCTGAAGAAATCTTTCTACGAAACTCTGTGACTTAACCAATTGTTATTGGGCCATTGAGTCATTTAAAAAATCTGAAAGGGTGGGGAAGTCTCCCCACCCTTTCTATTTATGCGGAATAGAGAAAATAGTTGACCGAACCCACTATTTCTGATATTCAAAAATTCAAAAATTATGACGAAGGTAACCGTCAATCAATCTCAATTAGAAGTTGTTCAAGGGGATATCACCCAGCAGGAGACAGAGGCCATCGGGAATGCTGCCAATTCGGCACTGGCAGGGGGTGGAGGTGTAGACGGCGCTATCCACAGGGCAGGTGGACCTGCCATCATGGCCGAACTAAGAGCAAAATATAAAGGCTGCCCAACCGGATCAGCAGTCATTACTGGTGGCGGGAATCTCAAGGCAAAATATGTGATCCACGCAGTGGGACCAAGATATTCAGGATCACCCAAAGACGCTGAACTCTTGTCCAGCGCTTACCGAAAGAGCTTGGAGCTCTGTAGCCAACACAAGATTTCCTCGGTCGCCTTCCCTTCAATCAGCACGGGAATCTATGGGTACCCAGTGGAGAAGGCCTCGCGCATAGCTTTAAGGACTGTGATGGACTACTTGAAAGATCATCCCGAGATCAAGCTTGTCCGCTTCGTTCTTTTCGATTCAAATACCCATCATGTTTATGAAGAAGCT
>CAZFJD010000158.1:0-8001 GCA_964518775.1 uncultured Syntrophaceae bacterium | reverse complement strand
CGATATACGTTACCTCAGTTTCAGGAGTCGTCTCGCATTACCCTCGTAGATAGCCTGCCGCTCTTCCGGTTTAATATCTAAACTGTCTATAATCTCGATTGTCCAACGGATATAAGCCGTCCCTTTCTCAGGATCGAATGGCATATCCGAACCGAATAAAACTCTCTCCGCGCCAAAGAATTTCAAGCCGCATAGAGTTGCTTCTCGGGCTCCCATAAGAGCGGTATCTGCGTAGAAGAGACGAAAGTAGTCAAGAGGTCTTTTTTTCAACTTTTTCAGGATAAGGGTGTAATCCTCGTCAGAAGTCCTCGTCCCTAGTTGATCCCAACCCGGTCCCACTCGGCCCTCAAAGTATGGGATCATGCCTCCTAAGTGATGGGTAATGATTTTAATATTTGGATATTGATCAAAAAGGCCTGAGAAGACGAGATCGGCCATGGCCACACTGGTCTCATAAGGCCAGCCAAAGGTCCACCAGATTTCATAACGGCTCTTGGATTCAGCTTTGTAGTCAGGAAAATCGGCACCGCGGGCTGGATGTAGCCAGACGGGCAGATCCAGTTTGGCCATGAGGTCAAAGAGCGGCACGGTCTCAGGCTTTGTCAGAGGTCGACCAAGAACATTGGTAAATACCTGGACACCCGCTGCTCCAAGCTCTTTGACAGCCCTTTCTGTCTCTCTTAGGAGTCCATCGGGATCATTCATTGGCAGAGAGGCGATGAAGCCGGGGAAACGCTCCGGATATTTCTGAACCAATTCAGCCATCCCATCGTTTGCCAACTTGGCAAGATTTGTGGAGATTGGGGGCAGGCCGAAAACTTCTATGGGTGGCGAGCCTAAGCAAATCACCTGGATATAATCGTCGAACAGATCCATAATCCTAAATCGCTCGCCGAGATCAACGATACAGGGGATACTTCGGACTCGTTTGTGTATGTCCGCTCCGTTCGGTGCAGTTTGGACCATCTTATCGAAGTACGATTTTGGAAAGATGTGAGCAAAGATATCGATCTTCATAACCAACCTCCCTTATTTTCGATGACTCCGATTCGTGGCTGATCAAATTTTATTAATCTCTTAAATAGGGTGAGACTTGTGATTTTTTGATAAGTCGATTTACTTTCCATTCCCAGAAGACGATGGGTAAAGCGATCGCTAGTCCTAAAAGATCTGTCCTCCAACCTGGAATAAGGGAGAGGAGTCCTCCTCCGCTAAGAAGGATCCTCTTCCACCAGTTCAATGGCCGGAACAAGTAGCCTTCTACGGCAATGGCCACGAGCCCGATTCCGATCAAAGCGGTCACCACAGCCTCTAAGACTTCGAGGAAATCACCCTGAAGGAGCAAGGCAGGATGATAAGCAAAGATGAATGGCACAATGTAGGCAGCAATCGCCAAGCGAATTGCCGCATAGCCTGTCTTGAGCATATCAGCCTTTCCTATAGATGCAGCCGCATAGACGGCCAGGCAGATAGGAGGTGTGAGGAAGGACATCACTGCGAAATAGAAAACGAAGAGGTGAGCATTTAGCGGAGCCATGTCCAGAGTCGTCAAGGCCGGAGCAATCAAGATAACCATTAAGAGATAGGCAGCAGTCACCGTCATCCCCATTCCAAGGACGATCGCCCCTGCCGCAGCAAGAGCCAAAAGAATAAATGTTGAGCCTCCCGAGAGACTCACAAGTGTTGAGGAGAAGGTGAAGCCGAGTCCAGTGATGGAGACAATGCCTATAATTAAACCTGCTGCCGCGCTGATGACCCCGATCTCCAGCATCCCCTCTCCGGTATCCCTCAAGATAGAAATGAACTTCTTCATGTTAGGTCGGGTTTCCCTTTGAAAGAAGCTGATGATGAGCACGCAGGCAGCGGAATACAAACCAGCCTTGTCAGCATCAAGTCCCCTGATGAACAAGGTGTAAATGAGGACCAGAATGGAGATGAAGAAGGGCCAGCCCTTCTTCATCACATTTTTAAAGGATGGAAGGGATTCAGGCGGAAGGCCGTGAAGGCCATCCCTGAGGGCAATGAGATCGATCTGGATATAGACCGCTATATAGTAAAGGATGGCAGGAAGTGCAGCAGCGATGGCGACTTTTGCATAAGGGATTCCAAGGAAGGTGGCCATGAGGAATGCCGCAGCGCCCATGACAGGGGGCATGATCTGGCCCCCAGACGAAGCCACAGCCTCCACAGCAGAGGCGACATAGTCCTTGAACCCATTGGCCTTCATCAATGGGATGGTGAACCATCCATCGACCATTACATTAGCAACGGCACTTCCTGAGATTGTCCCAAAGAGACTACTCGAAAGAACAGAGACCTTAGCTGGTCCGCCCCGAAACCTTCCCATGAGTGACAAAGCAGCATCGATGAAGAATTGGCCTCCTCCTGTCCTGAAAAGGGTCTGTCCGAAGATAACAAAAGCAAAGACTACGGTAGCTGCCACTTCTATAGCAATCCCGAGAATTCCCTGAGGGTCGAGGTAGAGGTAATTGGCGAGGCGGGGCCACGGAATAGCCTTCCCATATAGTCCTCCAGGGAAGATGGATGCAAACAGAGCATAAAAGATAAAGAAGGTCACGATGATGAGGAAAGGCAACCCGATGAGCCTTCGAGTGGCCTCAAGGATAAGGAGGATCGTAATCGCTCCGAGTATGACGCGGTGAGGAATGAGAAGGCCCATCTCAATCACGATATCTTTATAGAAGATTGAGACATAAAACCCTGTAAACAAGCTGAGGATGGCAAACACACAATCATACCAAGGCAGTCTGTCCATAACCATCCTTTTTCGAGCCGGTACAAGAAGAAAGACCAAAGATAGGACAAGGCCGAAGAATATGGCGAGATACTGCTGAAGGTAAAAGGACAGACCAAAATAGAGTGGAACGTTAAGAATGGAAATGATCCCTATGACAGGAACCAGGATCAACAAACTATCCTGCCAAATACCAGCAATTCCTTTATACCTCCTGAATCGGGATTCCTCTCCTGGCTCTGCCACAGCGATTCTCTCCTACTTTCTCATTTCTTCTTCGCCAGCAGGGATTCTTGGAGTTTGGCCATTTCGCTCGTCCAAACCCCTCTTTCCTTATAAAATTTGATGGTCCCTGAATGGTAAGGAATCAAGGCTTCCTTCGTGGCGAATTTGTCTGGAGTCCAGTCCTTAAGAAGTACATGGATAGAACCCAAATCTTTATGATTCTCCCACAAAGCCTTCACCACCTGATAGGCTGCTTCATCAGGAAGATCCTCTCGCCCAATAAGGTAGATGTCATAGGCCCAAAGGTATTGCTCCTTCTCAACCCCTGTTTTTCCAGGTCCGGGTGTGACTTTAAATGGATATCCTGGGAACTTCTCCTTTGTCCTCTTCACCGCTTCAGGGGAGGGATCGAGAGGGAGAATTCTGGCCCCTTTTTTAGCCTGGAGTTCTTCAATGATAGGCATCCCTATAGTGCAGGTGGCAGAAGAATCAGATCTGCCTTCGATGACGACCTTAACACCTTCGGCCACTGAACTGACAGGGATAACTTTGATCTCTGACCAACTGACTCCACCGTTGAGTAGCAGCGCCTCTGTCTGCAGTTGGAGCGATGGAGTGGGAAGATTTCCTGCCACCCTCTTTCCTTTAAGGTCTGAATACCTATAAATTCCCGAATCTGCAGCCACTGCTAAACCGATCGCGTTATTCACGCTGATGGCAATCAGACGTACCCGGAATCCCTTTCCTTCTGACAGTTTCCCATAAACTGATTCACCCAGATACCCTTTCTCGGCATCCCAGTTGTTTAGGACCCCAAGATCAATCTCTTGGGTTTTAATCAAAGGATACCAGGCTGAAGGGCCTGCCATCGGTTTTACTGTGGTCTTCATAGCTGTGTGCCTCCCAACGACGGTTGCCACGGCTGTACCGACGACATTGAAGAAAGAACCTACCGGATGGGTCCCGACATTAAGGATGGGCGGGAGTTGTTGAGCCATAGTTACTTTAACGCTCCAGGAGAATAACACTCCGATGGCAAACCCTAAGATAAGAATTTTTTTCATAATCATTCCCTCCTTTCCGCCCTTTTTTTGAAAAGGGTTTCCATTAAATGTTTAAATGTTGCCCCCTTTCCTCCTATCAATAAATCGTTTTGCCTTATATTCATATTTGGGAAGTGTCCCTTTGGGAACACCCTCAACCTCCACCCGAAGATTAAGTTTTCTTCTTATTTCATCTTGAATCGATCTTTGAACCGCCTCCTTCTTTCCCTCTTCTTTGATCTCAAGTTTGATTGTTATCTCATCGATTTCCATTTTCTTATACACTTCAATTTGATAATCGTCTCCGGGTTGGATATAGTTTTCCACAATGTTGGCAAGAGCATTGGGAAAGACATTGACGCCCCGGATGACGATCATCTCGTCCTTACGCCCGAGAACCCCGCCCTCTAAGACGCGAAAAGTTCTTCCGCATGGACAGAAATCTTTTTTAATTTTCACCAGGTCTCCTGTTCGATAACGAATGGCAGGCATGCAGGATCTTCCTAAGTTTGTAAGAATCAGTTCCCCAACTTCACCTTCTTGTACGGGGGGTCCTGTCTTAGGGTTTACTATCTCAGCGATAAATTCGCTCTCCAGAATATGTACCCCATTTGGCTCCTCTGTGCACTGGAATCCCCAAGTACCTACTTCGGTCAATCCGATGTAATCGAAGCAACGGGCATTCCATACCCTTTCGAGTTTTTCACGGACCTGCGGAATGAGCGCTCCAGGTTCTCCGGTGAGGAGGAGGGACCTTACATGGGATGAGGCAAGATCGATCCCGTTCTCTTCGGCTGTTCTTGCTAAGGCAAGGGCATAGGTCGGAGTTGTAGGAACGACTGTGGCTCTGTTTTCGATGATGCACTCTAATCTTTGAGATGAGTTCCAACCTCCCGTGGGGATGATTAAAGCCCCAAGCTGATAAGCCCCCTCGTATATGACCCAGAATGCAGTATAGGGACCGAAGTTAAAAGGGAAAAGAATCCGGTCTCCCCGCTTTACTCTTGCTCCTTTTAAAATATAACAGGCCACTTTTCCCCGCCACTGCCAACTCTCTTTCGTATCAAGAAATTTTAAAGGCTTTCCAGTTGTTCCTGAAGTCTGATGATATTGGACATAATTTTCTAAAGGCTCGGTCAGATTCGTGCCAAAAGGAGGGTTCTTTTCCTGATCTTCTTCAAATTCTCTTTTCGTCGTAAAGGGGAGTTTGTGAAGATCGTCGAGAGATCGAATCTCGGAGGGAGTTATTCCCAAAAGATCAAACTTTTTTCGGTAAAACAGATTGGTTGCGTAGACATTTTTCAGCATGTCCTCCAATTTCTGGAATTGGAGTATTTCCGTTTCATCCCTATGAGCAGTCTCTATTTTCGGATCAAAATATTCAACCCCTGTCATTCACCCTTCTCCTTGATCACCTTAAAGACATCTTCCCAGGGGTGACCGGGTAGAGATTCAGAGATTTCTTCGAGAATCTTGATCCCCCAAGGTTCAGGGAGAAGAACTCCTGATTCGGATCGGATTCGGAGAATGTCTCCGGTCTTCATCTTTTCAGGACTCTGCGTAATCTCAGCCCTCACGAATTTCGTATCATATTTCCTTGGTCCTGGGGTCAGATCTTTAATAAAGAGCTCCTGTCGACCTTCCTTTAGGTCTTTAAATTGCCGAACAAAGGTTTGGTATTCACGCTTCATAATCCCCTCCTATTTAAATCCATAGGATTCCCAATTTTGGATGACTTTTTCTTGGACCTCTTTTGTGTATATGGTCTTGAATGCGGCCTTGATGGGAACAATTTCTGGAGGCCACTCTGGTGGCCAGGTGGCATCGAAAGCGACAGAAGCACCCTTAAGCCTTGTTCTCTCTTTAGGACTGTAGCATGGAGTGAGCGAATTGGCCCTTCCTTCATAGTGTTCCACCAGAATGCCTCTTCCAGGATGACACTTTGTAGCGAAGGCATGAAGGACTTGCCCATTATCAAAGACATCTACATCTTCATCGAGTACGATCACTTTTGAAACCATTACCCTCCGAGCCGTAAAGTACTCCAGCACCTCTTTAGCGACTTGAGCTCCTCCCTTCTCCACGCTGACATAAATGAGGTGAGTGACCCCTTCAGGAGGGACATAGACGTCGAGAACCGGGATTCCCCGATGTTTTAAGCCACGTTTCATAGCCACACCTGCTGTCAAAGAGGCAGCAATGGAGCTGTCATCAATAGGGACGCCTAAGGCAATCATGGTCAGGATAGGACTGTTTCGGAAAGTGATAGCCTTTACCCTGAAACCAACGCCTTGTGCCATCGTGCCGCTGCGATAACCGGGATATTCACCGAAGGGGCCATCTGGAACAATTTGGTCCGTAGGGATCTCTCCCTCGATAACAATCTCTGAGTGGGCAGGAACTAAGAGATCAGAGGTTTCGCATTTGACGAGTTCGATGGGTTCCTTTCGCAGGGCCCCAGCAAATTTGGCCTCATCCTCTTCCAGCCGAAAAGGAGCAGTAGCCACCATGTGAGCAATAGGATCAGTTCCTATCACCAACGCCACGGGCATGGGTTGATTCCGAGGCAGGTAGTATTTTTTCATTTGATGAGCCAATTGACTTGTGGGTTGGGGCCACCCCGCCAGCCATCTCTTGTTGTGGATCATAAAGCGATACATTCCCCAATTGGTCCAACCCGTGTCCGGGTCTTTTGTTACAACAAGATCCCAGGTGCCGATATATCGTCCACCATCACCCTCATGGATCATTGGTGCAGGAAAACGATAAAGATCAACCTCGTTACCAAGAAGAATATTTTCTTTGCAAGGGGCTTTCTTTTTCTCCAGAATGATTGGATCAATAGGTTTTTCTAATCTTTCTTCGTAGGTCCG
Source organism: uncultured Syntrophaceae bacterium (assembly GCA_964518775.1). GTDB lineage: Bacteria > Desulfobacterota > BSN033 > BSN033 > UBA1163 > JACAEX01. Next base: position 1,105 of record CAZFJD010000158.1, on the reverse strand, counting down.
ATAGATCTGCCGGACAGGTGTTTCAGGATGGAGGCCTAATGAAATAGCTACTCGACGCCATGTACCAAGGGAGCCATTGTAGAGTGTATACCCTTGAGGATAGTCCTTCACTTTCTTGAACCAGATTGAGGGGCCACCCATCTCATATATCCTTCGACTAACGGCTCCTGCCTCCAAATCCCAATCGACCTCTTTTGTCACTTTAACCACATCTCCAGTTTTCTTTAATGTTTCAATAAAATCACGATGATCTTGAAAAGGCATACTTCCTCCTTATTTTGGTTTAGATTTGACTTTTCTTAAACCTCCTTGAATCTGAGCGATGTGCTTCAACATCAAATCCCTTGGGCCTTTTAAGAATTTTTTTCTCAGGTGGGTTAAAATCTTTTCTTCATATTCCACTTTTGGTAATTATTGTCAACAAAAATCTAACGCGAAGATAAACCACGTTCTGAAGGATCGCAATAATCCAAATCTCCTTCTTCGAATCACGTCAAACCTTGGCAAGCCGGCTTCTTCAGAACCCGAATGTTTCCTAATTTTTTGGATTTTCAACCGATGGCCTTAGCTTGATTATTTTGCTATTGTGGGATAAATAGCTCGTAACGGGGAGGATAATTGATGGGAGATGAAGATTGTAGACAAAGAAGTGATCTGGCGCGGGAAGGTTTATGACTTTTATTGTCACCGCATGATTCTACCCAACGGAAGGAGCACGCAGATAGGAGTGATTCACCATCCAGGATCCGCAGCCATCATCCCTGTTTTTGAAAACGGATCCATCATATTGGTTTACCAATATCGATCTGCGATCGGGGTGCCCATCTGGGAGATTCCATCAGGAAGCATGCTTCCTGGAGAAGAACCTTTGACCTGTGCCAGAAGAGAGCTCCAAGAAGAATGCGGAGTTTTTGGAAATCAATTTGAGAAGGTTGGGGAGATCCTCATTGCTCCTTGGTACAGTGATGAGAAAATCTATCTATATTTAGCCACAGGGGTCACCCCGTGCGAAAAAAATTTGGACGAAGATGAATTTCTAACCACCCATATCTTCACTTTCGATCAAGCTCTGTCGATGGTCGAGAGAGGTGAAATTCAGGATGCC
>CAZFJD010000157.1:0-8010 GCA_964518775.1 uncultured Syntrophaceae bacterium | reverse complement strand
CAGGTGCCAATAATGTTGAGTTCAGATTGGGGGAGATGGAGGATATGCCCATTGAGGATGAGAGCGTGGATTGGATTATCTCCAACTGCGTCATCAATCTCTCTCCTGATAAGAGAAAGGTATTTGAGGAGGCCTTCCGGGTATTGAGGCCCGGAGGCAAGGTCATGGTTTCTGATATTGTTGCAGAAGGCATCCCAGAGAAACTGAAAGGATATCTGTGGTCTTCCTGCATTGGAGGTGCCCTCGATGAAAAGAGTTACCTTCGGACGATTCGAGAGGCTGGTTTTGAAGAAGTCAAGGTTGTGGACAGGCTCGATTATGATAGAGAGACGATCCAGGGACTTATGGATTCAGGATGTCTGGATCTTCCACAAGAGGTGAAGAAAACCATCAATCAACAGGGAAATAAGTGGAACGCAAAAATTTCAAGCATCAAGGTCTCCGCAAGAAAGAAGGCAGGACCTTAAAAGGAGGAGAGAAAGTGAAAGAAAAGGATGGTTCAGAGAAGATTTCGGAGAAAGCTAAGGATAGCTTCAACCAAGGATTCAACTGAGCTGAAGCGATCTCCTTGAGTTTCAAGGAGTATCTTGGATGTCAGGATTCCATCATCCCAAAATTGGCAACTGGATTTGGTGGAGGAGTTGGGAGGAAAGGATCGCTCTGTGGAGCCTTCACCGGATCGATTATGGCCATTGGGATGAAGATGGGGAGAACCGACCCGAAGGATAAAGAAGCGGTCTCAAGGATTTATGGGAAATGCCAACAATTCTGGAATCAATTTGAGAAGGAGTTTGGGAGCTGCTATTGCTATCACATCATCGGCTGCCATTTGGATAACGAGGAGGAACGGCAGCAATGGTTAGCTGCAGGTGGCATGGAGAAGTGCGCTGCCATTGTTGAAAAGACCGCCCGAATGCTCTGCGCGTTTATCAACGAGATTTAAAATGTATTGATTTTTTTGGGGGATTAGGATAGATTTTGCAACAGAATGACGGAGAGAAGGGTGATCAACATAGTCTGGATATGGCGGAGAGGAAAAGTAGGTGGGCATTGCCTAAGACCTTTGCGACCATAACGTCCGTGAGTGTAAGGAAGAAAGGCCATGGGCAATATTCACCCATGGCCTTTCTTTTTGATGGTATTATTTAGATACACGCTAAGCGCTTAGCGCTATGCGCATAGCGTTATGAATGACCTTTTGGAGGAAGAAAGAGATGGATCGTATTTTCAGCGGAATTCAGCCTACAGGCGAAATTCATATTGGTAATTATGTCGGAGCGATCCGAAATTGGGTACAGTTGGTAAATCGTTATGATTGCATCTACTGTGTCGTGGATTATCATGCCATCACCATCGAGTATGAGGTGGCCTCGATGCAGGAGAAGATTTTAGAGACAGCAACCGTTCTCGTGGCAAGCGGACTGACCCCGGACCGATGTATCGTCTTCGTGCAATCCCATGTCCGCGAGCATACCGAGCTGGCTTGGATCTTCAACTCCATCACTCCGATAGGTGAATTGGAACGAATGACCCAGTTTAAGGAGAAGGCAAAACAGCATCGGCAGAATATCAATATGGGACTCATGGACTACCCGGTGCTACAGGCAGCGGATATCCTTATCTATAAAGCAAACTATGTTCCAGTGGGAGAGGATCAGATCCAGCATGTGGAGTTCTGCCGGGAGATCGCCCGAAAATTTAATGTCCGTTATGGTGAGACCTTCCCAGAACCCCAGGTTCTCCTTTCCGATGCGCCCCGGATTTTGGGGACAGACGGGAAGTCGAAGATGTCAAAATCGATGAACAACTATATTGGCCTCCTTGAGCCGGCAGAGGCCATCTGGGAAAGGCTGAGAACTGCAGTGACCGATGAAAATCGCAAGCGCCGGAGCGATCCTGGTAATCCCGATCGGTGCAATATCTTTACAATGCATCAGGCTTTTTCAAAACCAGACCAGATCGCATTTGTCGATCATGCCTGTCGAACAGCAGGGATTGGCTGTATCGAGTGTAAACAGATCCTTTTTAAGAATATGATGGAAGAGATCGGCCCGATCCAGAACCGAGTCAAAGAAATCAATGCAAAACCAGGATACATTGTAGATGTATTAAATTCCGGAGCGAGTCGATGCAGAACGATCGCCAAAGATGTGATGGACGAGGTGAGAACGAAAATCGGAGTCAAATCAGAGTGGCTTGATCGGTAAATTCCAAATCCATACGCGAAAGTTCGAGTGTCAAATAAGACTCGACCTTTATTCCTTGAAAGGTGGGAGCGCCACCGTTATTTCTTTCCTTATCCCTTCGCGGATGACGACAACACGGATCTCTTTTCCCCAGCCTTTTCCAGAGAGAGCATCGTGGATGTCTTTTACCTTCGCAATCTCTTTTCCCTCGATGGCGATAAACTGATCACCTGGAAGAAGACCGGCCTTCTCGGCCGGGCTTTCCGGAATCACCCGTTCAATCCATATTCCTCTGGGATCCTCCCTCTCCTTTAGAATAATCCCCATTCTGGGCCTCTTTTTCTCAGAAGGGGTAGGCTTGGTGATCCAGAGGAAATTTGCCAAGGGCGAGGAGGTTTCGGCAAATGTAAGCTCTTCGTCGACCTTTTCCTTCCACGCCTTCAAAACGACCGTTTTGTAAGGAATGGAGGTTCTTCGATAAAACCGTTTGGGTATTCCAAAATCAAAAACGACGTGGCCGTTTCCTGCAAATACCAGAACGGTTCTTCCTTCTCCCTCGGAAGATTTGAGGAATTCGGAGAGCGTCTCTGCCATAGCTTCGTCCCATAGGCATTGAGCCTGGTAAAAGTTTTGAAAGTCCTTGGCCGAGCCACCTTCGTGGCTTTTATAGACGGACGCAATATAGGCGCGATGGGATTGATCTGTCAGATCCATTTCTGGAAGCCCCTTCTTATCCTCGGGGGAGAGTCCTTCAATTCCATTTTGGGCCACTTTCCTCACCAGATCCCTTTCAATGTTGAGGCCGAGGACTTTGAGATGGCGATCTCTTATCTCCTCGAGAATTCCTTTATAAAGATTGTAATCGGTGCCCCATGAGGTTTCCCACCGGGTCTCCTTAAGGAACTGTTCCTCGGTAAGAAGTCCTTGACTCCATCGGTCCAAGGTCGGTTGCATCGACCTCTCAAACATCTCCATGGCCACGACAGCATTTGATCCGCTTTGAATAAGGCTTTTAAGGATTTTTAGCTGAATCTGGTGATGTTCGATCTGGTCGTGGATCTCTCCAACGAAGATAACGCTCCTCGTCTTAAGATCATCCAAAAGTTGTGCAAAGGAGATGGGGTCTCCTCCAGGAAGTCTAAGAATCTCTTCTGGCCCAATGGTCCCTTTCATCGTTGCAATTCTTAAAGCCCAGATTGGATAAGAAGGGCCCTTCATACACCCCACCAAGAAGAATCCAACCAATAGGATCAGACATATCCAGAGCGGGTAATTTCTCATCGGTAAAATTATAACACTCCATCCATAGGAAATGAAGGAAGCTCCGATGGTAATTGCTCACCGAAGCGTGGGTGAGAGATTATAATAGGGCAGGAATATCTTCCTGCCAACCGGCAGGCAGGCCTGCCAGATCTCCTTAGGTTCTCACGGAAGAGTGAGAAGGTGTGAAAAAATTGGTTTTCACCGTTTCGAGTCCGGGAAAACGACCGAGCTTCCGAAGTTTTAGAATGCGCACATTTGAGGTATGGGTAACCGTCCATGGCAGTAAGGTCTACTGGTTATATATAGTTGCAACGCCGTGCTTCAGTTTTAGAGGTGGCGCTCTAAAACTTCCCCATCCCGGCCGTCCTCCCGGTCTGGGCCATCGGATCGATTTTTTCACACGTTCTGAGGCATTACTGCTTGAATCTCCAATCGTAATTGTGATATTTTTGAAATGGCTCCTCTACCGCTCCTGTCAAAGGGGAGCATGGTCGGTTAGAATTCTTAGCAGCGGAAAGGTTCGAAGAGATGAAACTAGTGAAGATGTTTACAATATTTTCCATTGTCTTTTCGCTCCTCGGTTGCGTTACAGATGGGTCGGTGAGTAGGAAAACGGAAGAGGTGATCGTTCAGTCAGCACCATCAGGAAAGGACGATGCCTTGGCAGAAAGACTGAGGACATTGGAGCAGTCCATGTCCAGCCTTCGATCAGAGGTGGCAGAGTTGGGGAGCCGTTTAAGAAGTTTTCAAGCCCGTCCTCCCCTCACTGCATATAAGCTTCCTCGGGAGGTTTACCTCTGTGGAGAGAGGTTTCCGTTAGAAGATCGGAGTGTGTGGGAAAATCTGGACCGGGAATTTCTCGTGGCCCTGGACAGTGAGGCGCAAATCCTCTTGTGGATGAAGCGAGCGAGACGATACTTTCCTCATATCGAAAAGAGGTTGAAGGAGATGGGCCTTCCAGATGATTTGAAGTATCTGACGATTACCGAGAGCGGTCTCCGGCCCTCTGTGGTTTCGTCGAGCGGGGCCTCCGGGATCTGGCAGTTCATTCCACCGACTGGCGAGAAATACGGGATGAGGAGGAACCGAACGATCGACGAACGCTTCGATTTCTTTAGAGCTACCGAGGGCGCCTTAGCCTATCTGAAGAGCCTCTATGAGGAATTTCAAAGTTGGGCACTCGCGATGGCTGCTTACAATGCAGGGGAGAACAGGGTTCGAAAAGAGATCGGACTTCAGCAGACCAGAAACTATTTCTACCTCGATCTTCCCCTGGAAACGGAGCGCTATGTTTATAAGATTGCAGTGGCAAAGATCATTCTTTCCGACCCGGGAAGATTTGGGTTTCAAATGGAGGAAAAGGAGTTTTACGATCCCCTTCAGGTTGAAAGGGTTCAGATTGAACTAACCAAGCCTCTCTCCATCATGGATGTCGCAAGGGCCGTGGGATCCTATTACAAAGAGATCAAGGAGATGAACTTACATTTTTCCGAGGAGACCATTCCGCCTGGCGTTCACTTACTCAATCTGCCGCCAGGCAGTTCCGACTGGTTCTGGATCTTCTTTTCCACCTGGAAAAGGGAGCTGGAATGTAAGTAGCCAAAACCATGTTCATGGTCTTTGGGTTAAGGTTAAGAAGCCCGTATGGTCCATGGTCAAAGGGTTACGACTAACAGAGTTTTAACACGAACTCCATCACCTATTAGCGAAACTGGCTTCCTTACCGTGACCTTTGGACCATTGACTTCATTTCTTAAGTAATTTTTATTGAAATTATTTGGGAAAAAGAATATTGTTTTTTTAATTCCCTCCTGTCTCCTCTTCCTGCCTGTCGGCAGATAGGTGGCAAGAAGGGATGTTGGGAGGACAGGGATCGTCATGGCAGAGAAGGAACGAATCTTGATTGTTGATGATGAGTCTTCAACGGAGACGGTTTGCAAAATTGCAAAGCAAATTGGATACGAGACGGTTACGGCCAGGAACGGGAAAGAGGCTTTGGAGATATTGAGGAACGCCCCTTCCGCCATGTTGATCGCTGATATAAGAATGCAAGAGATGGACAGTTTAGAACTGATCAAGTCCAGCCGTGCTGAGTTTCCTGACCTTCCTATTATTTGTGTGACAGGTCAAGGGGTCTCTCACACTTACACTGATTTGGTCGCTTTAGGAGCCACGGACTACATCACCAAACCCTTCACTGTTGATGAGATGAGGGCGAAGTTGAGCCGGGTGATTCGGGAGCGGAATCTCATTGAAGATCTGACCAATAAATCTTTTGAATTAGAGAAGGCGAACGAAGAACTGAAACGGCTCGACAAACTCAAGTCCACTTTCATCTCCAGTATTTCGCATGAGCTTCGGACCCCTCTTACTGTCATCAGGGAATTTATCTCCCTCATGCTCGAAGGATATGGCGGTCCTGTCACAGAGGATCAGAAGGAATATTTGGGTATTGCGAACAAGAATATTCTCCGGCTGACGAACTTAATTGAGACGCTACTCGATTTTTCAAGGATCGAATCCGGAAAAGGGTTGAAGCTGAAGTTTGAGCCAACCCCTCTGATTGAGGTCGTCGAAGATGCGTCGATGACGTTGTCGCAGCAGTTGGAGGAGAAGCGAATCACCCTTGAAAATCGGATCGACCCGGATACTCCCCTTGTTTTAATCGATCGGAATCGGATGGTGGAGGTCTTCATCAACCTCATCGGTAACGGAATCAAGTTCACCCCTCCTGCTGGAAAGATTACCATTGATTCGAGGGGGCTGACGGAGAGGCGGGATTATCTGAAGGTCGTGGTGAACGACACAGGGATCGGTATCTTGCCCGAAGACTTGCCGAAAATATTTGACCGTTTCTATCAGGGACAGAAGACTCAGACAGGGATCATCATGGGAACCGGACTGGGCCTTGCCATCACCAAAGAGATCATCGAAGGTCATCAGGGTACCATCCGTGCGGAGAGCAAATTGGGAAGCGGTACCTCCTTTATTTTCGCCATTCCCGTTTTTGGGATGAACACGATCTACAACCTCCTTCTCGTCCCCATGTTGGAGGAAGCCGAGAGAGATAAGATTCCTTTCTCTATGATTCGGGTGGATTTTTTGGATCAGCGGACGAAACGAGAGGTCGTGCTAAGCCATGAGGCCTGGGAAGGGGTAAGGTATGCCCTTCAGAAGCTCGTCCGTTCTGTCGATGCCGTCATCCCCTTTCAAAATAACGTGGTCTACATCTTCTCTTTCAATGATGATAAGATGGCCAAGGAGATTGGCGAAAGGGTTCAGGTGAAATTGACCCAGGGCGGCTATCTTCCGAAGGGGACGGAAGTGCAATTCAGAGTCTGTTCCTATACGGTAGGGGCCCGCACCAAGGAGGAGTTCTTAAAAGGGTGCCGATCGCTTCTAAGAGAGGATTGAGGCTTTTAACTCTTAAAGGGTTGAGGGATTGAATCAAAAACTATTGGCATGCCTTGCCTCGTTCATCTTCATCGTGATTGCTTGTGAGAAGCAGCCTCTTTCCACAGAGAGAAAGTCAGAGGTCTCATCGCTTCCTAAGGTGATTGTGGAAAGAGAGAAGGTGGAGAAGATAGAACCTCCTCCGCCCGAGGTGAAGATCAAGCTGAGAAGGGATGGCAAGGATAGTTATTCGTGGGAGCTCAGTGGTTCGGATGTGGATCAGATCTTGAAGGTGAACGAAAAACTGAGAAAGCAATTGACTGGCGATCAACCCCGGTAGGGGTTTCAGAAAGAGAGAGGGAGATCCGAATGGAAGGGTATATTGAACAGATTTTTAGAGAGCTTCCCTTTGGGGTCGCCATTGCAATCGCGATCTTCTTAGGCATCCTTCTGATCATTTGGCTTCTCCTTCCCCTCTGGGTTTTGTTCATCCAGTGGAATACGGGCAAGATCAAGGATGAAATTCGAAATCTCGTCGATCTTCTTGAAAAGAGGCGATGGGATGAAAAAGGAGAAGATATCTCTGGCCCGAAAGATTGACGGAATCCCCTTCTTCCTGTTCCTATTCTTCTTGACCTCGGCCACCCTTTCCCAAACCCTTCTTAAGATGCCTCTCTATATTAAAAACAGAGAGATCTGGGTGGAGGTAGCAAAAACGCCCGAGGAAAGGACGAAGGGATTAATGGGCAGGAAGCATTTGGATAAGGACGAAGGCATGCTCTTCGTTTTTGAGCAGGAGGACTATCACGCCTTCTGGATGAAAGATACGGAAATCCCCCTGAGCATTGCCTTCATCGACAGAGAGGGCCGGATCGTAAGCATCAGGGACATGAAACCTCTCACCTTAGAAACCTACGGGCCCCCTCAACCCATCCTCTACGCATTAGAGATGAAGAAGGGTTGGTTTTCTGCCAACGGCATCAGCGTAGGAGACATCATTAGGTTTTCTAAATAAAAGGGTTCAAGGATCCACTCAATTGTGGAATGCGGAATGTAGATTGCGGAATGAACAATCCGAAATCTGCATTCTGAAATCCGAAATCAAGAGGCTTCGTAGTTTCCGATCCAGCAATAGAGGCAGAGTTTTTCTCTGGGAAGGCCGATCGCA
>CAZFJD010000156.1:0-8069 GCA_964518775.1 uncultured Syntrophaceae bacterium | reverse complement strand
GGTTATCCAGACGGGTTGGCAGGTGACCAAATCCCAATAGGGGGCAGGATCATTGCGATCTCGGATGCTTATGACAGTATGACCTCTGACCACCCCTACCGAAAGCCATTTTCTAACGAAGATGCGAAGAATGAATTATTGAAATGGGCAGGAAAACAGTTTGACCCCAGCCTGGTTTCCATCTTCTTGGATGTTCTCAAGGAGATGGAGGAGGTCTTTCTGGTGAAAGACCATTTGAAAGTCCCCTCGATCTCATATTAGGGGAAAGGAGTGTTCGATGAACCAACTCATCCGCTGTATCAGTTGTGATGCAATTTTTCTGAAGACCCCTTTCGACCAATGGCCGGAATACGAATCTGGTCTAAATGATTCGCCCGAGTCTCTTAAGACCATTGAGAGAGACGATTTTCAAGACTTCCTGAGAAATCACCGGGGCCACCGATTAGAAAAGTTAAGGGTCTTAGAAGACTCCTTTGTCAGTGAGAAGGACTACCTCGAGCCGGTCAAAACCTCCTATTTTAAAGCGACCAATGGAAAAGAGAACTTTGTCGTCAAGAAATTCAGGGAGAAGATCGATGAACCCCTTCGGTATCAATTAATTCATGGGGACTATTCTTTAAGATGTGTCAGAATCGAAATCCAATCTGAAGAGATCGAAAAGCAGCTGAAGGCGGAGTTAAAGACACGTCCCCTCCCCCAAAAGAAACTTTGTGAATTTCTTAAATTATTTCAATATATTGTAAACACGATAGATATTAAGAAGCTTGAGAGGATCTCCTGGGAGTCTCCCAACCCCTTACAAGTATATTATAAGATGGATGATATCAGCCTGGTTTACTTACTACGGAACTGCCGCAATATCTTTAACGGCCAGGAATACTCGGCCATCGAAGATTTCATTCATCGGCACAAAGATGATGGTGTGCTGTTATTGAAGGCGACCTATAGCCTTCAAGTTACCGAAATCGCTAAACAGAAGAAGGCCGCTCTCCCTGCCCTTGCCCCTGTCAAAGTGAGAAAGGTCATCGAGAAAAGAGAACCTTAGCGCCCGAACCCTACTTCCCCAAACTGTCATCCAGAATTTGACATACCTACCCCGGTCTGTTATTTTTATTTTATATTTTGTTTTTTTGCGATGACTGGGTGATCCATGCTCTCTCCCTTTTCGAGCCAAACGTTTTTCAATATCTCAATGGGGATCTATCTCATCAGTTCTCTGGGTTATCTCCTGTTTGCGACCTGGCAACATAAGGGACTTGGGACTCTTTCCACTTCTCTGCTCGGCATCGGTTTCATCCTTCACTCTGTCGGCTTAGTCTTTCGTTGGGTGGAAACCCACCAGACAGGATATGGGTATGTTCCATTGTCCAATATGTATGAATCCTTGGTCTTCTTCTCATGGACGATCGTCCTGATCTACTTGATCTTAGAACTCAAATACAAGCAAAAGATCATCGGGATTTTCGTCACGCCCTTTGCATTTCTTGCCATCGCCCTTACGTCGATCATCCCTGGGATTAACGCAAGGATCACTCCTCTCGTGCCAGCTCTCCAAAGTAACTGGTTGACGATTCATGTGACGACTTGTTTCTTCGGGTATGCCGCCTTTGCTGTTTCCTTCGGAATTAGTGTCCTTTACCTCCTCCAAGAGAAAAGGCAGGGGTTTTCGAAATGGTTGCCTTCAGCCCCTATTCTGGATGAGATTAATTATAAGTCGATTGTCATCGGATTCCCTATGTTGACGCTGGGAATTATTACGGGTGCGGCTTGGGCAAACTATGCTTGGGGAAGCTATTGGTCTTGGGATCCGAAGGAGACATGGTCATTGATTACCTGGTTCATCTACGCTGCTTTTTTACATGCCCGATTAACCAGGGATTGGCGAGGAAGGAAGGCAGCCATCCTCTCCGTTGTAGGATTTACTGCCGTGCTGTTTACCTATTTTGGAGTGAATTACCTCATCTCAGGACTTCACAGCTATCTCTAATAGGGACACTTCCCTATTTTTGACCTTAGGAGAACCAGAATCGCATTGATAAAAACAGGGAAGTGTCCCTATAAGGTATAGAGCTCCTCATCATACATATGAACCCAATTTTTTTTCAAGACCTGGATCGCTTCCTCCATCTTGTCCACACCCATAATGAGGACGGTATTCTCCCCCCTTCCGAGACAGGTATAGAGATAGTTCACATTGATCTTCATCTCTTTCAGAGGCCTTAAGACGGCATTGAGCCCCCCCGGATGATTTGGGGCCTCCACAGCCAACACCTCAGTCAACTTTACGGAATAACCATGGCTTCTTAGAACATTGACCGCCTTTTCAGGATCATTCGACACGAATCGCACGGCACTGATATCCGCGGTGTCCGCGACACTCAAGGCAATGATATTGATTCCATTGTCCCCCAAGTAGTCGCTGACTTCAGAAAGTTTTCCCGGAGCATTCTCCAGACTGACAGAGATTTGTTTGACAGGCATCGCTGTTCCACTCCCTTCATTCTAAGTAGTCGTACCCCAATAACAGAGCTTGTCTGTTCAGTTTAATAATGGCTGGGCTTCGGTTGGAGAAGGTATCCTTGATCACGCGGTTCATCGTCTCCAGGGTGACCAGACCGGACTTTTTTATGAAAGCCCCTAACATCACCATGTTCGCCACTTTATCTTCACCCAAGGGTTTTACCAGGTCATTGACCGGGATTTCGTAAATCTCAAGGTCCCCACGAATCGGCCTCGAATCGATCATGCTTGAATTTAAAAAGACGGTTCCTCCTGACTGAACCTGATTCTGGTAAAGCAACAAGGCAGGGTTATTCATCAAGACTGCAAACTCCGGTTCGGAGGCCACAGGGGAGGCGATCTCTTCGGTCGAGATGACCACCGTGCAATTGGCTGTTCCCCCCCTCACCTCTGCGCCATAGGAAGGAAGGCAGGTGACATTCTTCCCATCATACATCCCGGCTGTGGCAAGGAGGTAACCCATCATGATCACCCCCTGTCCGCCAAATCCTGAGAAAACGGTCTTAATGAGCATCTCTCTTCTCTCCAGTAATATCCTTCAAGACTCCTAACGGAAAACTTGTGGTCATGACCTCATCGATCCATCGACAGGCCTCTACAGAACTCATCTTCCAGTTTGTGGGGCAAGGAGATAGAACTTCGACCAGAGAAAAACCATATCCTTTGATCTGAAGCTGAAAGGCCTTGGCGATCGCCCTCTTCGTTTTTAGGATATTGGAAGGAGAGCTGAGAGCCGTCCTTTCGATATAGGCACTGCCCTTTGCGATGGCCAACATCTCGCTGAGATTGATCGGAAACCCATCCCTTTTCTCCCTTCTTCCTCCTGGAGAGGTGGTTGTATTCTGGCCCAAAACAGTGGTCGGAGCCATCTGGCCGCCTGTCATCCCATAGACCCCGTTGTTCACGAAGATGGTTGTAATATTTTCTCCTCGAGCGGCTGCGTGGATGGTCTCTGCGGTTCCGATCGCCGCAATATCTCCGTCTCCTTGGTAGGTGAAAATGATTCGGTCAGGAAGGACTCTCTTCAATCCGGTGGCCAGTGCAGCAGCCCTTCCATGAGATGCCTCTCCCATATCGATATCGAAATAGTTGTATGCCAGCACCGCGCACCCTGCTGGAGGCACACCGATGATTCGGTCCTGAAGGTTCATCTCATCAATCACTTCTCCAATGAGACGATGCAGCAGGCTATGTCCACATCCAGGGCAGTAATGGAAAGGTGCGTTCTTCAGGCTTTTCGGTCTTGAAAAGACTTTCTTCATCGATCTTAGCCCAATCTTCTTTGATAATATTGACTTGAGATCACCCTCGAAATTTCCAATGGCGTTGGAATGATCCCGCCGGGTCTACCATAAAAATGGACTTCTCCAGCCCCTTCGAGCGCTAATTTGACATCCTCTACCATCTGCCCCATGTTCATTTCAAATACAATGAAGTACCTAACCTTTTTTGAGAAATCTTTAATCACTTTTGAAGGAAATGGCCAGAGAGAGACAGGCCGGATCAATCCGACTTTTAGCCCCTGCTCCCTCACCCTCTTGATGGCACCCTTTGCAATTCTCGCAGCCGTCCCGAAAGCGACGACCGCCACCTTTGCATCATCTGCCGCAAAGGTTTCCCATCTCAATTCTTCCTTTGCAATCTTTTCGTATTTTCTCATCAGTTTCCAGTTATGCTCTTCTTCATCAACAGGATCTAAGATGAGCGATCGGATAAATCGGCTTGGCCTTCCCTTGGCGCCTGTGAGGGTCCAATCCTTATGTGGCAGCTTTTTCATTGGGATTTCTGGTGGAAATTCAACAGGCTCCATCATCTGTCCAAGCATCCCATCCCCCAAAATAATGACAGGAATCCGATACTTATCTGCAAGGTCGAAGGCGGCAAAGGTTAAATCCGCGAGTTCCTGACCAGAATTCGGTGCAAGAACAATGTTCCTGTAATCGCCATGTCCGCCACCACGGGTGGCCTGAAAATAGTCCGACTGTGCTGGAGCAATGTTCCCCAAGCCAGGACCTCCTCTCGTCATATTTACAATGACCGCAGGTAACTCCAGGGCAGATAGGAACGAGATCCCCTCCTGTTTAAGGCTAATTCCAGGGCCTGAAGAGGAAGTCATGACCCTTCCTCCTCCCATACTCGCACCAATGACCATATGGATAGAAGCGATCTCGCTCTCCGCCTGGATAAAAGCCCCTCCATCCAGTTTTGAGAGCCTCTCAGACATATATTCAGGAATTTCATTTTGCGGGGTGATGGGATACCCGAAATAGTAACGACATCCTGCGCGAACCGCGGCTTCTCCAACAATATGGTTGCCACGCATCAATACCTTAGGCACGGTAAACCTCAATTGCGATCTCTGGGCATGAAATGGCACATAAGGCACAGCCTGTACATTTTCTTTCTTCCTTTTTCAAGTTCTTTTCCCTAAAACATGCCGGGTAATATCCCCTCTGGTTCATTCGATCGGCTGATTCGATCAGCTGGTGGGGGCAAACGGACATACATAATTGGCAGTCCTTACACAGTTCAAAGTCGATTTCAATATAACCTGTGGGCAAGAATTTCCTCCAAAAATTCAAAAAACTTAAATATGTTGACCTAATAAAAAGATTATTATAAAGTTTATTGTCCTTAAAATCAATTCCCTGCGAGAATAGAAATGGAGCCATCGTTAAATCGTCTCGACAAAGAGCCAAAACGTCTGATCATGATCGGAGGCAAAGGAGGGGTGGGTAAGACAACCTGTGCCTCTGCCATTGCCCTCCATTTCTCCCTTAAAGGCAAAAAGACGTTGATCATTTCGAGCGATCCCACCCCGTCCCTTTCCGACATTTTTGAGATGGAGATTGGGGATCAAGAGAGGCCCATTCACCAAATTGAAAATCTTTGCGGGATTGAGATCAGTTCGGAAGTGGTTCTGAAGAAATGGAAGGAGCGGTTCGGGCCTGAGATTTATGAGGTCGTCTCCTCTTTCGCGTCAGTGGACTACGACTTTGTGGAGTATATTGGAGGGGCGCCGGGAATTGAGGAAGAGTATATGCTCAATTACATTTTGGAATTGGTGGAGAGCGGACAGTATGACTTGGTGGTGTGGGATACTGCGCCCGCAGGCCATACCCTGAGGCTCCTCCATCTTCCGCAGATATTTCTTAAGCACCTCGAGGCAGCTACGAAATTTTACATGAATCTCTATAGTTATTTAGAGAAATTAAAGGAAACGGTGAAGCTAAAAAAGGGGAAAAGATCCCTATTGGAGATTATTAGTGGATGGGAGGATTTGGCTGAGAAGGTGGTCAACTTTATTCGAGATCCGCAAAAATCTGAATTTATTGTGGTAACGATCCCTGAGGCCTTGGGCGTGAAGCAGACAGAAAGGATCATCAAAGATTTCGATGAATATCAACTAAAGGTTAATCATTTAATCGTTAACTATGTCATTCAGGAGATAGATTGTGAGTTTCATAAGATTAGAAGTGAAATGCAACGGCGCTACATCAAGATGCTGAACGACCAATACTCGCACAGGATTAGATTGATCGAGACCCCCCTCTTTGCGCAGGAGATCAAGGGGGTTGAAAAAATCAAAAGGATCTCGGAAATCCTTTTTAAATCCTGAAAAGCTATGGAGGAGCCTATGTCAATTCTTTCAAATCGTGCAAAGAGTTTGAAGCCATCCCCTACCCTTGCGATTAACGCTAAAGCAAAGGCGATGCAGGCCCAGGGAATTCGCGTGATCAGTTTCGGCGCAGGCGAGCCAGATTTCGATACCCCACAAAACATTAAACAGGCGGCGGTCAGGGCCATCGAAGAGGGGTTTACGAAATATACGGCTGTAGGTGGCATCGACGAATTAAAGGATGCGATCATCCATAAGTTTCAGAGAGACAATCAATTGACATTCAAACGATCCCAAATCCTGGTCTCCTGCGGGGGAAAACATTCTTTCTACAATCTGGCCCAGGTCCTTTTTGATCAAGGGGATGAGGTGATCATCCCGGGTCCCTACTGGGTCTCCTATCCTCCCATGGTCTCATTGACTGGTGCTACGCCTGTCGTTCTCAATACAAAAGAAGAGAATGGATTCAAGATGACACCGGAAGATCTGAAAGGGGTGGTAACCCCAAGAACCAAGGCCTTGATTCTGAATAGCCCCTCGAATCCTACAGGGAGTGCTTATACGAGAAGAGAATTGGAGTGGGTTGCAGAAATAGCGAGCTCGCATAATTTCTTCATCATCTCTGACGAAATCTATGAAAAGATTGTCTACGATGGTTTCGAATTCATAAGCATTGCCTCTCTGAATGAGGAGGTAAGAAAGAGGACGATCATCGTCCATGGGGTCGCAAAGACATACTCCATGACAGGATGGAGGATCGGCTATGCTGCTGGCCCTGAAGAGCTCATCTCGGCCATGAGCAACGTTCAGAGTCAGAGCACCTCGAACCCCACGTCTATCTCGCAGAAGGCCTCTGTGGAAGCCCTCGCCGGCCCTCAGGAGGAGGTGGCGAAGATGGTCGCGGCCTTTGCCGAGAGGCGGAATTACATCGTCGATCGGCTAAATAAGATTCCAGGAGTCTCCTGTTACAAGCCGATGGGAGCGTTCTACGTCTTTCCAAACTTCTCTTCTTACTATGGAAAGTCCTATCAGGGGAAGAGATTTTCTAACTCGACCGAGCTTGCGGATTTCTTCTTGGATGTGGCAAGGGTGGCCGTCGTCCCTGGCATTGAGTTTGGGGCAGATCGATTTGAAAGACTTTCCTATGCCACGTCTATGGAAGACATTCGGGAGGGACTGGATCGTATCGAAGAATCGCTGAAAAAATTAAGTTAAAAACAAATTTTAAACCCTTACTTGCTATCAGATTCATTTCACAATTACTCTACACGGAAGGTTTCGTCGGAGAAATCGATGTCAATATCCAAATCAGTCTGATCCCAATCCTCCCAGTCCTAATTATTTTCTTTTCTTCGGAGAGACTGTGTACTCAATCTGAGGTTCCCGAACCTCGATCTGATCAGCAGGGATACGAACCACTTTGCCGTTGCGCCAGATGGCAATCGGAACTCCGTTGCGGCGATGTTCGGCGATAGCCTCAGCCACAGCCTTCCGAAGAGCCTCCTCAGCTCGATACGCTAGGAGAGGAAGTGACCTCCTCGCTTTCTTCATTGCTCCTCCTTGCATTTTAATAAAATATTAAAGAGTTCTTGATCAAGGATTTCGATCTTCCCTGATTCCTCAAAAGCAATGATTTTGGGGACATCCTCTGAATTATCAAAAACTGTCCATGAGTCTGCTAATGGTTTGTAGAAACGGAGAAAATTGGGTAGGCTTCTGCCGAAACGACGGCGGACGATTGCTTCTGGAATATGATGTCCACCATTTCGTACACGGAGTTTAATACGCTCAACGGCCAGGTCTACATTGGGGATCCAGAGAAAAAAGATATGGATAAGATATCCTCCTTTTTTCATCTCCTTCAGAAGTTTCACATATGTCTTTCCTGAGAGGGTGGTTTCAAACCCAAAATCCAGGCTTCGCTTGGCTA
>CAZFJD010000155.1:5615-8069 GCA_964518775.1 uncultured Syntrophaceae bacterium | reverse complement strand
TGTCCCTGTGGTCGCACCTCGATGCGTCTCGGAAAGATTCTGGGCCGTACGGATCAGGTGACCAAGGTTGGAGGAATCTTCGTCCATCCTTGGCAGGTGGATGAAGCGATGGCGAAATTTCCAATGGTGGTCAATTACCAGGTGGTGGTGACCAGAAAAGAGTATCGCGATGAGATGACGGTCTATATCGAATTAAAGGAGGGAATTGCTGATCAGGTCGGTCTGAAGAGAAAAGTGGAGAAGGAGTTAGAGGAGGATCTCAAGGTCAAGGGTGAAGTGGTATTTACCGGAAAAGGGGGCATTCCAGACCGAGCCAAGAAGATCGATGATCGGAGGATCTGGGAATAAGAGGCATGGGAAACGAAGGGAAGGTCAAAGTAGGCGGAATCATGGCAAATATGGGTTTGGCCACAGTGAGTATCCATTCAATTCCAGACCGGCCCGATGTGCCTGGGATCGTCCTCCATACCTTAGGAGAGAGGAATATCAACATTGAATTCATCGTCCATAATCTCGACCTTGAGGGAAATGGAAACCTCACCTTCTGCATCGACCAGAAGAACCTCGAATCGGCTTTAGAGGTATTGGAGAGGATTAAATTCCTCATTGAGGCAAAGGGGGTCTCCTATCACCCCAACGTGGCTGTGATCAGCGTCTTTGGTCCCCACTTCAGGGAGAGACCAATGATCTCAGGCCTGATCTTGAATGCCTTGGGAATATCAGGCATCAATGTCTTGGCCATCAGTACCTCGATCTCAAGCTGCTCCTGCTTGATCCAAGCCGATCAGGTGGAGGATGCCATGAGGGCCCTTCATGAAACTTTCGAGGCTCCCCATCAGATCACGAAGTTTGCACCTTAACGAATCATAAAGTATTTTGGGTATAGGTAAGGGTAACGAAGCCAGTTTGGTGTAAAGTCGGGCGGTCAGGTTAGAAGGGAAGAGACTAAAGACATAACACTTTGCCAAAACAGGCCTTCTTTCCTTAACCCGTAGACCAAAGCCTTTTATTTTCTTTGGGAAGGATGGAGATCCGTCGTTGTGAGGTCTGCGGTGCGGTCCTGGACCAGCACTTCTTTGAACTCTGTCATCGATGCAGAAAGTATCTTTGTTTCGATCTCACAGGAAGAGAGGAGGCCTGCGCCAAATGCCATCCCAATCATATTGGGTATTATTATTGCCAAGCTTGTCTGGATGATCTCTTTCTTTGCAGGGATTGTGGCCAATATAGAGCAAAAGGAGGTCGGTTTGGCCTTAAGGATCATATTTGTGAAGAGTGCCGAGCCATGCGCAATACTTCAGAGTAATTAGTTCGCCTGCCTGCGCGAAGCGCTTCGGGGAAGGCAGGTAGTTCGGAGACAGGAGTGGAGTACTCCGAACTCTGAACTCCGAACTCAAAACTGATCAAGGAATGATTATGGAAAAGGCTCTTGAGAAGCTGGCCGAACAGATCCTCTCCTTTGACGAAGCCTCTCTGACCCATCTGAGGGAGAAGTATCGATTAAGGATTGAGAAGTTTGACGGAACAAAGGATTGGGAGAAGGCAGTGATCATTTACTGCATGATCAATGCGGTCAGCATGAAGAATACCCTCTTCAATGAGAATGTTCTAAGAAGAAAGATAGAGAAAGAGGAGAGATCATCGAAGAGACATCCGAATCTGAAACGAGTCAAGTAGGAGGAGAGAGAGATGGAGATCGACAAGATGGCAATTCGATTGGGGGCGGTCGCTGCAGGGGTGACCCCCATTAAAAGTCTAATTGAGCACCAGTCCATTGATTTAGATATTCTGCCTTCGGCCAAAACCGCTCTGGTGATTGCCTGTGGGCACAGCCAGGCTGCTCTCAGTTCGAGAAATCTTCAGGTCAAACAGAACGATACAATTGCGACTTACGAGAAGGTCAGGGCTGTATGCAAGGAACTGGCGATGGTCTTGGAGAAGAGAGGGTACAAGGCCGTGGCTATTCCTGCCTTTCTCCCTATTGATATGTCTGACGGAAAGTATGGGATGGTGGGACCGGTCGATCTGAGGAGGGCTGCAGTGGAGGCAAGG
Source organism: uncultured Syntrophaceae bacterium (assembly GCA_964518775.1). Classification (GTDB taxonomy): domain Bacteria; phylum Desulfobacterota; class BSN033; order BSN033; family UBA1163; genus JACAEX01. Next base: position 6,017 of record CAZFJD010000155.1, on the reverse strand, counting down.
ATTGGGAGCTACGGGAAGAATGGCCTCGTTCTGGTGGATGGGTTTGGGCCTCGGGTGAGGCTGGGCGCCGTGGTTACGTCCGCCCCTCTCAAACCGACAAAGAAGAGGGTTAGATCTCTCTGCGCTTCGGAATGCCAGGTCTGTTTACTGGGTTGTCCAAGTAAGGCCCTCCTTGGAGAGGGTAAAATCGACAAAAGAGCCTGCGGCCGGGTGATCTTCGAGTTTGGCCTTCGAGGACTAATGAAGTTTGTACGGGAGATGTCCGATGCCTCCCCTGAAGAGCGAACTCAAATGTTGAAGGGCTATCCTTTCCGTGAGCTCTGGCAGACCTTGGTGAGCGGAAGCTACTATTACTGTTTTGAATGTCAAGCTCTATGCCCCGTCGGAAAAAGGAAGAGGGGA
>CAZFJD010000155.1:0-5515 GCA_964518775.1 uncultured Syntrophaceae bacterium | reverse complement strand
CTTTTCGTCTTCTGGTGCCTCTGGTTTCTTAACTTTTCAACTCGAACCGTCTTCTCACCCCTCCTCCCTCTGATCGAAGACAGCCTCCACCTCTCCCATGGGAAGGCAGGCGGGCTCTTCATCTCTTACTCAGTCGGTTATGGCGCCACCCTCTTGGTGACAGGCCGATTTGCTCCCCTCTGGGGATATAAACGAACAGTGGTCTTGGGATTTATTGGCATCGGACTCGTTTTTTTAGCCCTCCAGTGGGTGGAGAGCTATCTAAGTTTGCACCTCCTCTTCTTCTTGCTGGGCACAGCTTCTGGAACTTATCTCCCATCCATCCTCCCTATCCTTACAGAAACGTATGATTATCGTCATTGGGGAAAGGCCATCGGACTCCATGACTCCGGGGCAAGTGTCTCCATACTTTCTATCCCCGTTCTTGTAGCCTTTGGCCTTGAATTTCTTCCTTGGAGGAGACTCCCCCTTCTCATAGGAATCGCCTCTTTGCTGTTGCCCATCTTTTTCTGGAAGGTCTCCATTGAACCGAAGCTGCAGATGTCTCAGGAGGGGAGTTCCTATGTCAATCTTTTCAAAAGAGAAACGATTTGGATCATAGGCCTTCTCTGGATATTCGCGACAGGCTGCTGTCTGGGAATCTATTCTATTCTTCCTCTCTACTTGATCAAAGAGCGGGGAATTGACCTCTATTTTGCCAACAACCTGTTCGGAATCTCCCGTGCGGTCGGGATCGTTGTCCCCATCCTCACTGGCTTTCTGATCGATCGATATGGGTACCGGAGAATGCTGACGGGTAGCCTCCTCGTCACTGGACTGAGCACCATTGCTCTCTCCCTCTCTTCAACCCTTCCGCTTATTCTAATTAACCTTATCTTCCAAGCCACCTTCTCCCTTGCCTTCTTTCCAGCAGGTCTTGCTGCCATTGCAAAGCTGACCCATGTCTCTGAACGGGCCATGGCCACTGGAGTGGTGATCGCCATTGGAGTGATTTTTGGAATGGGTGGCACTCCATTCCTTCTGGGATTGATCGCTGACCATTCAAGTTTTCGTGTAGGAATTCTGTTAGTGGGAGCTTTGACCATTCTATCCTCTATCGCTGTAAGGTTCTTGAAAGAAAGGCAAAGGGAGACATAAGCATAAGCAATCCGAACCGTGGGTCCAAGGTGACATATCTGAGTGAAATTAGCCATGGGTGATCAAAACAGAAGAATCTCACAGTTTCGGGAGGAATTCTCTAAGAAAGGGGTTAACCTCTGCCTCCTCCTTTACTCGAGGGATATCCTCTACTATGCAGGCACGACGGCGCCGAGCATCCTGGTCATCACACCTGAGGAGAGCACCCTCTTCGTAAGAAGGGGATTCGAATTTGCAAAGGAGGAGGCAACGATCAAGCACGTCATTAAGGATGGAACCTTGGAAGCCGTTCAACGTCATTTACGGAAGGTAGGCCTTAACAAAGGGGTGATGGGTATTGAAATCGACGTCATCCCTGCCAATCTCTATCTGAAACTGGCCAACCTCTTTTCGTCTTTTCGACTGGTAAACGTGTCTCCCCTGATCCTGAAACAGAGAATGGTCAAGGATCCTGAGGAATTAGACTATATGAGGAAGTCGGCCAGTATCGCAGATTCTGGCCAACGAAGGGCCCTTGAGGTCCTCAGAGAAGGGATGACGGAATTGGAGCTTGCTACAGAGGTGAAGGCTGCGAAAATCTCTCCTGTATTGAAAGAAAACTCTTTGAAATTGATAAGATATGAAGTTTCAAGGTTCCGCTGCCCATCCTGGTTTCGTCTCGCTTTTCCCCTTCGGAAAACCAGCTGATTAGGCCACATCAATTCGAGCAGGTTTTAAGGTTGGGGGATGCCGTTCAAAGCTTGACAAATCCGATTTTTTTATGTTAGTATGTGAAACCTTATCACAAGGAGGCGGGTATGGAGTTTAATGAACCAAACATACGGGTGGGGCATCCGCCCCATCCAATAGAAAAGAAAAGGAACGGCCTTCTCTCTTCTCGAATTCTACTCAAGGCAGTCCTCTTCATCGTCATCTTCCTCCTCTCCTTTCACCTCGCCGATTTCACTCCGGGGTCCTACAGCCGGAAGCAGGCTATCCAGGAGATTCTTTCGGTTCTGGAGAGGCACCGGACAGGTCTGGCCGCAATAACAAAGGAAGAGCTTGCGGAGGTGATCTATGAGGAGGCCATCCGCCACAACCATGATCCAAAATTCGTCATGGCTCTCATCTATGCTGAGAGTGAGTTCTTTAACTGGGCTGTTTCGGAAAAGGGAGCCAAGGGATTGATGCAGATCATGCCCTACGTGGGTGAACTCATTGCTAAAGAGCTGGGTATTGAGTGGGCCGGGGATAGGACCCTGTTCAATCCCTATCTCAATATAAGGATGGGGATTTACTACCTTTCCCGATTGATTGCCGATTTTAACGATTTGAGGGTTGCCCTGATTGCCTACAATTACGGGCCCACCTATGTGAAAGGCCTCATTGAACGAAAGGAACGAATTCCTACCCAGTATTACCGCAGAATCATCAAGATCTATCAGGACATTTAGCCTTCTGTGAAGGGGACTCCTTCCTGTTTGCATCCGCCTGCGGGCAGGGCAGAAGGAGTTCCCCATCCTCATCCTATTCCGACAGGCATCCCGGTTATCCCAGATGAAAACCCTGATAGCCTAGCTCCTTACTTATATTCCGTCTACCAGCCTGTACCAAAGGTCCCATCTTTTTAACCGTACATGCGTTCCTTTCCGAAGGTGGATAGAATTCGTTGTGATTTTGTGGTAAGTTATAGTTTGGCTACACGAATTGTATACCTTATCGAAGAGCTGGAAAATGGCTTTTGTTCCTTCCTACATCGGTCTCTTTGAAAAAGGGGAGTTGAACCAAAGAATCCAGCGTCTTGGGGAATTCCTTCGAGAGTGTCGGCTCTGCCCAAGGGAATGTGGGGTCAATCGGCTGAATGGAAAGGTTGGATACTGCCAAGCCCCGTCAGAACTCATGGTCTCGAGCGCTTTTCCCCATTTCGGTGAGGAACCTCCTTTGGTCGGCCATCATGGTTCCGGGACGATCTTCCTAACCCATTGTAACCTTCGCTGTATCTTCTGCCAAAATTACGACATCAGTCACCTGGGAAGAGGTGAACGCATCACTTCCTCAGAAATGGCAAGGGCCATGGTCAGACTCCAGGAAATGGGCTGCCACAACATCAACTTTGTCACGCCCACCCACTATGCCCCTCAGATCGTTGCCTCCCTTCCAGAGGCGATTGAGATGGGCCTTCGACTTCCCATCGTCTATAATTGCTCTGGGTACGAATCGATCGAGGTGATCCGGCTCTTGGACAGAGTGGTCGACATCTATATGCCTGATGCGAAGTATATGAATGAGAATTTTTCAAAGAGGTTCTCCAATGCGCTGGACTACCCAGAGGTTATAAAGGAGGTCCTTAAGGAGATGCACCGTCAAGTGGGAGATCTTAAAACGAATTCCGCAGGGATTGCGGAAAGGGGTCTCCTGATCAGACACTTAGTGATGCCTGGAGGTGTAGCTTCCTCTGAAGCGGTTCTGAAGTTCATCGCCGAGGAGATTTCCCCTCACTCCTATGTCAACATCATGGCTCAATATCGGCCCGAATACCGAGCATGCGAGTACTCTGAAATCGACCGTCGGATCACGCATAAGGAGTATCTGGAGGCGGTCCAAGTAGCAAAGCGCCTTCGCCTCTACCGGGGGTTTTAAATCGTGGGTGCCCATCGATCCACCGATTTTAAAAATCCTTGCTGGACCTGATCCAGATGTCCCTCTGCCAAAGGGAATCGAATGGAATCAGAGAAGATTCTGCGAGAGATCCGATCCCTTAAGAAGAAGGTCCAACAGCTCTCCAGAGAGATTGAATCGATTAAGGCCGCTTCCTTAGAAGGCCCCTCCTCCATCGAGAAGATGCTTCAGATGAGAGGGATCGAGGTCTTCCGAGAGAATCCTACGGATCGGCTCTTCATTCCTCCTGAGCTGCCTGCCTCCCATAAAACGCGATTCTACGAGATGATGAAGAAGTATTCCTTTCGTCTCGTCGTGAGGGATATGATCAAACATCAAGATGGATTTCGCATTCAGGACCTGACGCACTACTGTTCTTCAAGGGTGGCAAAGGGATACTGCGAGTTTCTTTGTGAGATGGGAGTAATTGTTAACGATGGGAAGGGGAGTTATCGTACCCAGGTTTCTCCTCTTTATAGTTTCGGTCCGACCTTGGAGTGGTTTATTGCTCAGATGTTTAGAAGGGAATTTGCCTCGCCTGCGATTTATGGGGTCAGTCTGAAAAAGACGCCGTCCGGTGGGGACTACGATGTCATTGCCTCTTGGAATCAAAGGCTCGTCTATGTGGAGGTGAAATCTTCTCCACCCCGGGGCGTTGAACCGAATGAGGTCTCAACCTTCTTCTCGCGAATCGAAGATATCCTGCCAGAGGTGGCTATTCTCTTCAACGATACCCAACTGAGGATGAAGGACAAGCTGGTGGTCATGTTCGAGGAGGAGTTGGAGAGAAGATATGGACGCGAATCAAAGAACCTCTATCCGGTGAAGAGGCTGATTGAGGAGCTCTTTCATCTCCAACATCGCATCTTTATCGTCAATAGCAAAAAGGATGTGGTGGAGAATTTTCAAATCTGTCTCAGAGATTATCTTCATTATGGAGCAGCAGAGCCATGAAAAACAAGGAATTGGCGGATCTCTTCAATAAGATGGCAGATATTCTGGAGTTTAAGAATGAGAACCCTTTTAAGATCAGTGCCTACCGAAAGGCCTCACGAATCATTGGCGATCTCACGCAAGATATCGAGGAGATCGCGGAGAGTGGCAAGCTGAAGGACGTCCCTGGCATTGGCGAAGGGATGGCTGAGAAGATTGTAGAATATCTGAAGACAGGAAGGGTTTCGAAATATGAGGAAGTGAGAAAAGGGGTATCGAATGAGTTGATTGCCATTATGGAGATCCCTGGCATGGGGCCCAAGACGCTGTCGATGATTCATAAAGAGAGAGGGATCGGTAACCTCTCCGAATTGGAAAAGGCATTGGAGGATGGTTCTTTGATTGGACTTCCAGGAATTGGAGAGAAGAAGGTCGAAAACATCAAACGGGGAATCCAACTCCTTAAACAGAGCAAAGGCAGGATGAATCTGGGCATTGCCTTTCCCATAGCCGGACGGATTGTCCAGGCCTTAAGGGAGAAGACTGGGTCACAGAAGATCGAATGGGCAGGTTCGTTGCGAAGGATGAGGGAGAATATTGGTGACATCGACATTCTCGCCACTGGCCCAGATAAGGAGAAGATCATCCATACCTTCGTCCATCTGCCCGAAGTGAAACAGGTATTGGCCTCAGGAGAGACAAAGGCCTCGATCATTGTGGAGGGAGGCATACAGATCGACCTTCGTGTCGTTGAGGAAGATTCCTATGGTGCCGCACTCCAATATTTCACAGGATCGAAGGCTCACAA
>CAZFJD010000154.1:0-8127 GCA_964518775.1 uncultured Syntrophaceae bacterium | reverse complement strand
ATTGAGAGGATCAAAGAACGATTGCAATCAAGTCAAGGATAAAGATTTGACCCCAACTAGTTAAACCAAACCACGGTAAAGAAGTTGGAGGAACTTTTAACTAAAACTAAAGACCATCGGATATTGAGCAGTATATTAGGTATAAAGTCTCGACCAAAAAGGGAGCGGAAACTTCAACCGGCTTCTGAAGCTGAAATACAAGATGCAACAGATAGTTTGAAGCAATTGGAGACCTTGTCAATAGATGAAATAAAAACTAAACTTAAGGACGAAGAAAGTTATCCAATGCGCAAATTGCAGGCCCTTCGCTCCACAATGGGCATTACGGGTTCGACCAAGATGGGACGAGATGTTTTAGCAGATTTAATAGCAACCAAGATCTCAAATTATAGAGGATATAAAATGTTGCGAGGTGAGGGAGAATCTGATAGTTAAGCAGGGTGAGAGCAGGGCCTGGTTGGGCCTCGAATCGGACCAAGTTGACCCTCTAGAAGGCCCTGCGGGAACGTAGTTAAGTTATTTAAGAAATTGACGTAGCAGAAATAGTTGTCATCCATAAAAAAGTTGGCCCTGCCCTGAAGCAGGGCGCCAGGGGCATAAGTCTGTAAGTCATTGGGTTATTGAGTCACAAAACTCAAAGTAAGGAATTCACTTCTGACTTCATTTGGCAGTCAAGAACCTCTGCCCATGCCGGATTGTTTCCCCGCTAGAATTCTTGGAGTATGTTTCCTGAGAATAGAAGAATAGCCTCTCTCCCCGTAGAGATAAGAAAAAGAATATCTGGGATCAGGTCTGCTCCCTGTCTCCGAACTATCCATTGACATTCGTATCATTCTATGTATAATTATATGTATTAAAGAGAGGAGGTTTTTCGATGTTAGTGGATACGGAAAAATTGATCCCCGTCACTAAGTTGCAAAGGGAACTCACTCAGAGGCTTAAAGAGGTCTCCGAAACAGGTGAACCGGTTTATGTATTGCGGAATAATGAGATGGCAGCGGTGATTGTCTCTACAGAAGAATATGAGCTATTGAGACAGGCAGAGGAGATCCTTGAGCATCTGGAGATTGCCGAGAAAATTGACAAAAGATTAAAAGGTCATGACCGTTCGAAGAATATCCCTTGGGAGAGAATAAAGAAGAGACATGGCCTATAGAATCGAGTTCCTTCCAGATGCAGAAAAGGATTTCGATACCCTGGACGGGTCTATCAGGAAAGAGGTTGCGAAAAAGATTGATGCGCTCGCCGAGAACCCGTTTTTAGGCAAACCTCTCGGGAAAAAGTATGGATTGGATCTGACGGGGTTCTATAAACTGTATGTTGCAAAGAAGAAATATCGGATTGTCTATCGACTGATTGGAAAGTACATTGAAGTCATAGAGATCGTGGGCATTGGGAAGAGAGACAAAGAAGAGGTCTATAAGCTGGTTGCCAGGCGGTTGAAAAGATTGATTTGATGAAAGTAAGCTAAGCGGGTCAAATCTTTGAAATCTGTTTACAAATCCGCTGTTTAATTGCAGGATAATTTTATGAAGATTATCCCTTGACAAGGGAGGGAAGAGGATGAACGAAGGAGAACGGACCCTAGCGGTCTTCATCGATTTTGAGAATATCGCCCTTGGGTTTCGAGGCAGAAAAGATAAGCGATTCGATATTCGGAAGGTCTTGGAGCGATTGATCGAAAAAGGAAAGATCATTGTGAAGAAGGCTTATGCGGATTGGGGCGAATATGCAGACTATAAAAGGGCGCTCCACGAAGCTGTCATCGAACTGATCGACATCCCAAAGCGCTCAATGAGCGGAAAGAACTCAGCCGACATTCGACTCTGCGTCGATGCCATCGACCTTTGCTACTCTAAAGAACACATCGACACGTTTGTCATTGTCTCAGGAGATAGTGACTTCTCTCCTCTCGTCTCTAAACTGAAGGAAAACGGAAAACGTGTGATCGGCCTCGGGATGAAGGAGTCGAGCTCCAATCTCTTGATCGACAACTGCGATGAGTTCATCTATTACGAAGACCTGGAGAGGCCCTTGGGCACACCTCCCAGGATCGAGCAGGATCTGCCCGAAAAGAAGAAAGAAGCCTTCCAGCTTTTGGTCGATTCTGTCGTGGCCCTGGTTCGAGAGAATAAGGAAGTGCTATGGTCCTCTCTGGTCAAAGAGACGATGAAGCGAAAGAAACCTTCGTTTAATGAGTCTTATCACGGATACCGAACCTTTAGTGATCTTCTCGAAGATGCAGAGAAGGAAGGCGTCATCGAACTGCGAACCGATTCAAGAAGCGGCACCTATGTCATTGTTGATTTTGGTAAAAAGAAGAGGGGTAAAGCAGAGGAGAAGAAGGAAACGAAAACCCAAAAGGCACGATGGCGCTCACGGCCAAGAAGACCAATACCTAAGATTCCTACACCAGGTCTGGCTCCTTCGGAGCCTCTACCTTCGGAACCTACTTCCCCAGAAAAAGAACCGGTGGTTTAAAGTTCAAATGTCAAAATACAATTTCAGTCATTAAGTTATTCAGTCAAGGGGTCATTAAATGACTTAATGACTCAATTATTGTATTTCTGTATACAAAACAATTTGAGCTTTGACGTATGGCATTTTTGAGTTCATGAATTCTCGTCCAAACTATTTTCTATTCACCCTTTTCGCTTTTATCCTTTTCAACCTCCACCATGAGATTTCTTTTGCCTTCCGTGATCTCGGCATCCCAGTGAAAGAGGCCATTTGCTGGAAAGCCTTCGTTGGACCCGGAAAGACTGGGAAGAAAGATACGATCTATCTCTCCTTTGGACAATATAAGGCGCCCCTCTTTCTCCTTGCCGTCAATCCGGATACTGGTGAGACAAAGCAATTCAATGGACCCCTCCCTTCTGAGATGGGGTCTTGGGGATTTGCAGTGGATCATGAAAATCGTATCTACCTCGGGAGTTACTATCGTGCTCACCTTCTACGGTTCGATCCAAAAACAGAGCAATGGGACGATCTTGGGCAACCTGGAGGAAAAAAAGAGTCTTTCATCTGTGCGTTAACGACCGCGCCAGATGGAAAGATTTGGGGAGGGACGTATCCCTCGGCCCACCTTTTTTCTTACGATCCGAAAACGGGAAAGAGCGAGAACTTTGGCCGGATGGATCCAGAACAGTTCTACTGTTATCCAACAGCAGGAGATGATGGTTTGATCTATGGTGCGATCCAGTTTGAAAAGATAGATGTTGTCATCTTCGATCCAAAGAAAAATACTAAAACCTCTCTCATTCCATCAAGGGATCGAAAACCCGGACGCATCAGTTTGCTTAAAGGTAAAGATGGTAAGATTTATGCAGAGCTCCCTCCATCCAGCCAGTTGTACCGCATTGAAGGAGGAGAAAAGCTGGTAGAGGTTTCTAAGGCAGAGATCCCTCTTCCCCAAAGGGGTCTTCCGGATGGCCGACAATTTAGTCTCATAGACAATCGAATCCTTCGAATCCAAAATCCTTTGACAAAGGAAGAAAGAGAAATTCGTCTCCAATATGATGCTTCTGGCACCCATATTTTTGGAGTTGGGCTTGGACCGGATGGGCGAATCTATGGAAGCAGTATGCTTCCGCTCCGCCTCTTCGTCCATGACCCCAAAGATAATCTCCTCGCCAATCTTGGAAGGGCTGCTTTTTCAGACGGAGAGATCTATTCAATGGGAACACTTGAAAATAAACTTTACCTCTGTTCCTATCCTGGTGCTCGGATTTCGGTTTATGATCCCAGAAGACCTTTACGATTTGGCGATATGGAAGATGCCAATCCAAGAGACGTTGGTCCCTTGGGTGGTGAGCAGGACCGACCAAGGACAATGATCGCCGGACCCTATGGAAAGGTCTATATTGGAAGTTATCCTGATTATGGACTTTTGGGTGGCGCGATCAGTGTCTATGATCCAAAGAAGAACGAGAAAAGGGTTTATCGTCATATTGTGGAGAATCAGAGCGTTGCCTCGTTGGCTTATATTGAGAAATTGAATCTCCTTGCGGCAGGAAGTTCTGTCCGAGGGGGAGGGGGGACGAGAGCCATCGAAAAGGAAGCGAAGCTCATCCTATGGGACCCGAAAGAGGAGAAGAAGATTTTAGAGATTACGCCCATCACTGGAGCTAAGACGATTCTCTCCCTTGCTGCAACCATCGACGGGACGCTTTATGGAATCACAAACAATGAGAAGGTTTTTATCTTTGATCCAGAGAAGAGAGAGATCAAGAAGATTTTCGATCTCGAGTTTAGGGAACCGGTAGAAGTTTCCCTCCAGGCCGGACCAGATGGCAAGCTCTATGGCCTTTCGAAAGAAGCCATCTATTATATCGATCCAAAGAACGATCAAATATCCCTTTTGGCTAAATCGCCCGTCCCAATCGATTCGGGCATGGCGATGTTAGGTCGAAAGATATACTTTGGTTCAGGTGCAAATCTGTTTGAATTTGAAATCCCTCTCGATCCTCCTAAACCAAGCGAGTGATATCCTCTGCCACCTTTGGATAGTGAGTTAGCATCTTCGTATCATGGCCAGGGAAGAGGAGATCTGGAGAAGAAACCTTTGACTTCAACTTCTCATAAGTCCTCATCCAAGCAACCATATCTGCAATAAAGCAACTTGGTATCTCTTCTTCATAATTTCTAAAAATATGAGCGCAGTCCGACCCCACGATGGCCGTGCCCCGAGCTGTATTCACAGCCACAGCCTGAAGTCCAGGGGTGTGACCAGGAGCGAGGAGTAGTTCAATGCCCGGAAGGATCTCTTGATCGCCATCGATGAAGACCAACCTTTCCGTCCCCTCCAGTTTAGCGAGATGTGGGTTTCCATCAGGGTCTGAAAGCATCAGGAAAGGAGGCTTCTTCGCCACGAGGTCCTTCATCCAGAAGTTGAACTCCTTTTCTTGAACATAAAACGTCGCCTTGGAAAAGAGCTCTGCCCCACTCGCATGATCAAAATGAATATGGGTAATCACCACTGTCCGAACTTGCGAGGCTTCGACACCGATCCTTGTGAGGACGTGGACGGGATTCATATAACCCTGGAGCTGCATTCGCAGGGCCAATGACGGAGCCACGCCGCAATCCACAATCACGGTTTCGCTATTTCCTCTTACGATCCAGAGATAGTAATTGATCTCGGTCTCCTTGCCCCAGTCCATATTCCAGAGGACTTTTGCCACAGGACGGACAAAGGGGCCTGCATATTTAACTGCGTAGATTTCGTAGGTAGGTTTAGAGGATGACATATGGAATCTCCTTCTTTTGCTCAACGGCGCTCGGTTAATGTTTTGAATTCCTCTAAACTTTCTTCCCGCACCTTAAGGAGACGGTGAGCCTCTTCGATGGAGATCGACTCAAACCGCACTCGATCGCCTGGCTTGAGTTGTGCCACTTTAGTTAAGTCCGTGGAGATAACCGTAGCGATCTTGGTATAGCCTCCGGTGACCAGTTCCGTTAAGATGATAATGGGTTTTCCATCGCCGGGAACTTGAATCGCACCTGAGATGAGACCCTCCGAAATGATCGACTCCTCCACATCGGGTCGCCCCTCGATCTTGGGACCTTCTAACCGAACACCCATTCGGTCACATCGGGGAGTGACGTAATAGGTTGAAGAAGAGAATGTTTGGAGGCCTTTTGCTGTGAAATGATGATCCTGTGGTCCAGGAATCACCCTGAGAGCCGTGTCTTTCCCAAAAGATGGAATCCAATCACTTGGAAATCGAAGACCCAGTCTATTCAAGGGTGGTTGCCGACCGAGCGTATAAAGAGTATCTCCGCGTTTCAAGGCCCTTCCCTGGAGGCCGCCAAACTTTCCTGAGAGATAGGTAGACCTGCTTCCCATAATTTTTGGAAGGAAAAATCCGCCGCTCAGAGCGAGGTAGGCACGGCAACCCAGCCGAACCCTTTTGAAGGTAATGACATCGCCTTCGACCAGAAGATGGGTTCTCCACATCTCCAAAGCTTCTCCATTCAATGTAGGGAAGAGATCTCCTCCTGTGATGGCGAGGACGACCTCTCGGAGGGCCCTCAACTTGAGGCCCATGATAGTGATCTCGAGAGAAGCCTCTTCTTCTTGGTTTCCCACCAGAAGATTCCCGACTCTGAAGGAAAATGTATCCAAAGCTCCGGATGGAGGAACACCAAACTGACTGAATCCGTAGCGGCCGAGGTCTTGAACCGTGGTTAGGATTCCAGGCTCCAGAACTTCAAAGGCCCCTACCCGTTCCACTCTTTAAACTCCTTCTCGCTGATTTGATAAAACCGGACAAGGTCTCCCATTCGAAGCAAAGCCGGAGGCTCTTTCTCTGGATCGAAGAGTTTGACAGGCGTTCGACCGAGAATCTGCCAACCACCTGGGCTCTCCATCGGATAGATTCCTGTCTGTCTCTGAGCGATGGCCACCGAACCCGCGGGCACGGATAGCCTTGGTGTCTTGAGCCGGGGTGTAGCGAGTTCTTGAGGAAGTTCTCCCATATAAGGGAACCCTGGCATAAAGCCGATCATGTAAATGAAATAGGGGTTGCTGCAATGGAGTCGGATCACCTCTTCAGGAGAGGTGTGATGGTACTTGGCCACCTCTTCCAAATCAGGGCCGTAGGAACCTCCGTAGAGGACTGGGATATGCGTCAATTTTGGCTCAGGGAATGGAGCCTGTTGGAGTCCTTCCTCTATCCCCTTCAATCTTTTCTTTAACTCTTCGATGGAGAGAACCAATGGATTGTAAAGGATGAGTAGAGACCGGTAGGTTGGAACCGTTTCAACGATCCCTTCCGCCGCCATGCCTTGGACGGCCAGAGTCATCCTCCTTACCTTCTCATTGACCTCGGAACTGATCTCGTCTCCAAATTCGAGGAGAAGTCCCCGGTCACCCATCAAATAAAATTGAATCTTGGGATAGAGAGCCATAGAATATGAATGCCAAATGTGAAAGCTCCTGCCTACCGCAGGCAAAGTTCAAATCGACTCCAAATTCCAAATGTCAAAACTTTTTGGATTTTGAACTTTGAAATTTGGACTTTACACTTCAAATGAAGTGTTTCATGGCTGTGACTTCAACACCGGCAGCCTTAAGACCCTCTCGAATCGTTTTCACCATCTGGACAGCAGCAGGATTATCACCATGGACGCAGAGTGTGTCCGCCTTCAGTTCGATCTCTGTTCCATCGATGGCGATCACCTTTCCCTCCAAAGCCATCTTTAACGCCCTCTTGGCAACCACTTCGTGATCGTGAATCACTGCACCCTTCTCCCTCCGAGGGACCAGAGACCCATCGTTTCGATACGCCCGATCTGGAAAGGCTTCAAACGCGATCCGAATCCCGTAGCGTTTCCCAATCTCCTGAAGGGTCGCCCTTTTCGAGGAGGCCAAGACAACCAAAATGATTGCTCGATCCACTTTGACCACTGCCTCTGCAATTGCCTCCCATATCGTGGGATGGGCTACTGCCATGTTGTATAAAGCCCCATGGGTTTTCACATGTTGAAGTCTTAATCCCTGAAAGATGGCAAAGGCCTGCAGCGCTCCCATCTGATAGAGGACATCGTCTTGAATCTCCTCAAGGGTGGCATCGATGTTTCTTCGGCCAAATCCAATGAGATCGGGAAAACCAGGATGAGCTCCCACTTCCACCCCATATTGCTTTGCTAAAGAGATCGTTTTCCGCATCACAGCAGGATCTCCTCCGTGGAATCCACAGGCAATGTTGGCCGAGGTGATGTGAGGGATCACCTCTTCATCGAGCCCCAGTTTGTAAACGCCAAAACTTTCACCTACATCGGAATTCATGTCGATCTGGATCTTTGGACTCATATTCCCTCCTCCAATACCATCTTGATAGCTCCCTTGGGACATACAAAAGCGCAGATGCCACAGCCCTTACAATAATCTAAATCGATCAGAACCTCTCCTGTCTTTTCATCTCGGACGATGCAGAGCTCCGGACATAACAGGCTGCAAATCTCACACGACTCACACTCCCTTAAACCCAGACAGCGCTGGGCCTCTTGGAGCGCCTCTCTCTTAAGGAGACCGAATTCGACTGGAGCGAATGCTCCTCTCCGTCTATTGACGGAGAGGGTTCTCCGTTTCGGACTTCGCACTGCCCTCTTTTCACACTCCCT
>CAZFJD010000153.1:0-8179 GCA_964518775.1 uncultured Syntrophaceae bacterium | reverse complement strand
CCCTTTCCTTGAATGCGTCCCAGCCGTTGATGTAATTTTCCACAAACTCCTTGTCGTAAAGTTTTTCCTCGATGATGACGTGGTGAAAGCCCAGGGCCATGGCAGCATCTGTTCCTGGACGGATCTGGAGCCAGAGATCAGCTTTGTTCGCGAGAAATCCTTTGCGAGGATCGATGCAGATCAGTTTTGCCCCTTTTTTATAGGCCCTCCAGAAATTCTCCCCCTTGTATTCGTCCGGGTTCGTCCACTGCGGATTGCAGGCCCACATGACGATGCATTTTGGCCCGCCTTCATAATCGGCGATGGGTAGAGTGCCGCAGGTAATCAGCGTCGACCCAACCCTTGAGACATAGCACATATGCCCGGCTGTAAGGACATTCGGGGTTCCCAGGAGGTTGGCAAAACGGTAAAGATGACTTTCATAATCCCTGCCGGTCCCCTGACCTACCACGATCGATTCTGGCCCGTACTCGGCAATCACCTTTTTGAATTTTTCTACGATGGTATTCAAGGCCTCGTCCCAGGTGATTCTTTCCCACTTGCCTTCCCCTCTCTCTCCTTTCCTCTTCAAAGGATAAAGCACTCGATCAGGATGGTAGGCCAATTGCGTGATGGACAAGCCCTTACTGCACAGGGTCCCATGGCTAATAGGGGAATCGAGATCCCCCTCCACCTTGATCACCTTGCCGTCTTTGACGTGGGCGATGACACCGCATCCTCCGTGGCAACTCCGGCAAGCTGTTCGAATTTTTTTCACCTCTTCCATGCCTTCTCCTCCTCTGAGACGACTAAGAAAAGTTATTTTCTATTCGCATCCCAATTCCTCGCTTTAAGCCTTAATTTGTTCCACTCGTCGTCAGCATCCTTTTGAATCTGTCTGATTTGATCTTCTGTTAAATGTTTAAACCTTCCCTGTCTTAACAAATATTCTTGAACGGGAAGCCGACGAGGCTCATGGTTAATCGTCCAACGAACCCCGTCCTCCACTTCGTAAAGAGGGAAAATGTTCGCTTCTACAGCGAGGATCGATATCTCTGGAGAAATATCAGAGGCCATCCTCCACCCTGTTGGACAGGGCGACAGGAGATGAATGAATTTCGTTCCTCGGATGCCTTTGGCTTTCTCAACCTTCTGTTGAAGATCCCGAGGGAAGCCGATCGTGGCTGTTGCAGAATATGGATTATAGTGGGCAGCCATGATCTCCATGATATTCTTCTTCCTCCGGGGATTTCCTTCGGGCGTTGTTCCCGTCCAAGCAAAAGAAGGGGTCGATGAGCTCACCTGAATCCCAGTGTTCATGTAGGCTTCATTATCCAGGCAGACATAAATGATATCATCGTTGTTTTTCGCCACCCCGGAAAGAGACTGTAAGCCAATATCAAATGTTCCTCCATCTCCTGCAAAAGCTACCACCTGAATATCATCTTTCCCCTGAATTTTAAGGGCATTGACGATCCCGGCTGCGGTCGGCGCGGCTATCTCAAAAGCAGAATGAAAGGTCGGGACACCATAGGAAGTGTTAGGATACACACCTCCTATCGCTCCTTCGCAAGATGGAACAATCACGGAAATGGTTCGACGCCCCATCGTCTGAAGAACCAGTTTCATACCGATGGCGAGCCCACAACCAGCACAGGCCGCATGTCCAGGCCTCAATAGATTCGGACTCTGTTTTGGCGAAATCATATCGTCTCCATAACTCCGCCATAATTAGGAAACCAACCAGATTTCCCTAATTCCAAATTTCAAAATCCAAATGTCAAATGAATGTCAAAGGTCAGAAGTAAAACTTTCCCCATTTGAGCTTAGGATTTGATTTGACATTTGAGCTTTGGCATTTGGCATTTATGATTCAAAAGTCTTCCATGATCCAGATGGGTTGATCCATGGATTCTTCTCTCTCTATGACATCGAAAGCAATCTTTTGAATAACTTCAGGGGTTACATCCGAACCTCCCACTCCCGCGATATAGCTGAAGATAAGTGGATGGTCTGAGGAATGGACGAGTGCTGCCCTCAACTCCTGACAGAATATCCCTCCGCATCCTAAGGAGATGTTTCGATCAATGACGCCAATCTTTTTCTTCCCTCTGAGGACCTCCTGAATGGCCTCTACAGGGAAAGGCCTAAAGAGGCGTATCTTAAGTAAGCCGATCTTATGCCCTTGGCTACGAAGTTCTTTGATTGCCATCCTTGCCGTACTGGTAATGGACCCTGCTGTCACAATAATAACCTCCGCATCTTCAAGCATGATGGGCTCAATAATTCCATAGCCCCTTCCAAATTCTTTCTTAAATTCTCGATCCAGTTGCACTGCAATTCCTTTGACAGAGTCCATAGAAGCCTGGGCCATCTGTTTATACTTCCGGTATAATTCCGATGAAACCACCGGGACGAGAAATCCAGGTTTATCAATATCGAACTTGTGGGGGAGATCCATCGCCGGGAGGAAACGATCGACCTGCTCCTGATCCGGAATATCCACAGGTTCCATAAAGTGTGAAACAAAGAACGCCTCCAGAGAGACCATGGCCGGCAGATATACCTGTTCCGCGATCCTATAGGCTTGAATCACACTGTCCAGGGCCTCCTGTCCGTTCTCGCAGTAGAACTGAATCCATCCTGTATCTCTCTGAGAAAGGCTATCTAACTGGTCAGCCCAGAATCCCCATGGAGCAGCCAACAAACGATTGACATTGGCCATCACCACCGGAGCCCTGCATCCAGCAGCAAAATGGAGCATCTCGTGCATGAGGGCGATGCCCTGCGAAGAGGTCGCTGTAAACGTCCTGACACCAGTTAATGACGCTGCGATACATGCGGCCATGGCTGAATGCTCTGACTCCGTCCGCATCATCACCCCCTTGAGGATGCCCGATGCTTCCCATTCGGAGAGTTTTTCATAGATCGGTGTCTGGGGCGTGATGGGATATGCAGCGATCAAGGGAGTGCGACATAATCTGACAGCATGGGACACCGCATGATTTCCGGTCACGAAGTCTTTCATCGCAATTCCTTCATCTCGACCACACTCCTCGGGCACGCCCTTGCACAGGTACCACATCCCTTGCAGTGCTCCAAATCGACCATCTTTAGCTGATGAACGAGATCGAGTGAAATCACCCCTTCCGGGCAGAAGAAGTAGCAGTTGTAGCAGTAGTTGCAGGTCCCGCAGGTAAAGCACCTCGAAGCGGAAAAGTGCGCCCGATCGGAAGAGAAACCTCGATTAACCTCTGAAAATCCTTTCAATGCCTGATCCCGGCTCAACCTCCGCACTTTAACTTGTTTGCTCTGTTCAAAATATAAGGTATTTATTCTGTCGTATGAAACAACATCTTTTGTCTCCGGCCATCTCCCCTCATCCATTCCGGAAATGTAGGCTTCCATGGAAAGAGAGCCCTTATTTCCCACCTTGATCCGAGGAAGAAATTCATCAGGGGATACCCCCCTGAGATGCAAATCGATGGAGATGGCAGCCTTCTTCCCTGAAGCAACAGCAGTGGCAACCGTTCGAGGTTGGTCGATGGCATCGCCACCTGCAAAGACTTTAGGGTGAGGAGTGAGAAGGGACGAATCTACTTCAATCAGACCGTCCTCAATGAGTCCCCCAGGAATCCACGAAAGATCAATGCCTTCACCCACAGCCGTAATGAGACTGTCTGCTTCGAGAGTTAAGAAATCTCCCTTCACTGGAATCGGCCTCGGCCGATTGCTCCGGTCAGGTTTGCCCAGCTTCATGCGCTGGAATCTTACGGCCAATCTTCTATTCTTACGGAAGCTTATCTTGACAGGTTGAATTAGGAATTCGAACCGTGCCCCCTCTTCCTCAGCCTCCCTGATCTCGTCCTGGATAGCAGGCATCTCATCCTTCGTCCTTCGATAGGCGATGGTCACCTTGGAGCCGAGGCGCAATGCAGAGCGGGCTACATCCATTGCCGTATTGCCTCCTCCAACGACAATGACCTCTTTTCCCAATCGTATCTTCTCTCTTGAGTTGATCCTTTCTAACAACTCCTTACCATTCCACACCCCTTTCAACTCTTCGCCTTCAATCTTGAGAGGGACGCTGAGTCCGGCTCCCGGAGAAAGGAAAACAACATCAAACTGCATCAATGCGTTAAAAGAGAACTTGCAGCCTACTTTGACTCCTGTCTTCATATCGATGCCGAGATTCAATATTCTCTCAATCTCCCTTCTCAATACCGATTTGGGGAGTCGGTATTCGGGAATTCCCCAGCGCATCACACCGCCAGGCTCTTTTTGAGCCTCAAGAATGGTCACCCTGTGGCCCAAAAGAGCAAGGAAATAACCACAAGAGAGACCTGCCGGGCCGGATCCGACGACAGCCACATCTTTCGGATCTCTATTTGAGAGAGGCTGGATATCCGCAAGTCTACCCGCTGGGACGTCAGAAATATATCTCTCCATTGCACTGATGGAGACAGATTCATCATACTCGCCCCGATTGCAGTGAGCTTCACAAGGATGAAAACAGACCCTTCCGCACACACCTGGGAATGGGTTCTCTCTCAAGAGGGTCCGAAGGGCGTCACCGTATCTGCCTTCGGTAGCAAGATAGAGGAATTGAGGGATAGGATTCCCCGCAGGGCATGCCTCCTGACAGGGAGCTGTCATAAAAACAGTTTCGGGCTTCTGGAAGCTCCACTTCCCTGTTTCAATCACCTCTGTGCTGCCGTACGATATGGGAATCACAAATTCAGTCACACTCAACCCTCTCTCTCAAAGATCTTGGTCTGCTCATACGCCTCTTGAACCGCCCGAACATTCTCTTCTATCTTGGCTGGCACCATCTCTTTCACCGCTTTTATGAGCGTCTCCAGCTTGACCAAACCTGTTAAACGAATGTAGGCACCTAACATGGCCGTGTTAAAAGTGTCTCCCAGCCCGACGTTCCTTGCAATAGGGCCTGCGTTGATCAAACCCATTTTGAATTTTCTCAATTTTTTAAGCGAATCGATCTCTCTGTTCGTATTGATCAGGATCGTCCCACCTGGCTTGAGCTCCTGAGATATCTCCGTCTCATCCACCAAAGATAAGTCAAAAATGATCACCTGCTCCGGATGTTTGATTCCGCATTTCAAGAGGATCGGTTCACTATCCACGCGTAAAAATCCAAACACAGGGGCACCCCGGCGTTCTCCACCAAAAACTGAAAAACATTGAGGGTATTTACCCTCCAAGAAAAAGGACTTCCCTAAAATTTCAGAAGCGATGACCGCGCCCTGCCCCCCACGGCCTATAAATTTGATCTCGATCATCGATCATCCTTAATGGATTTTTGCACCTGTATCTTAACATATGTCACTATTCTTTCAATATCTTTGAAAGTAAGAAGCCTACTGGGAAGGAAACATTGAAATTGGTCTTCGAATATCTTAACAATTATCAATATGAAATGGGGCACTAAAATTGAGTACTATATCAATTATGGAAAAAGAAAGATAAATTTCTCTCTCCCGAGGGGATGGAACTCAATTTCGAATCAGGACAAGCATCCAATTGCTGGAGTTGTGAACCCTCTCGAAGAGATCAAACGTGCTTTGGATCGCCCAATCGGATCGCCAAAGATCGAAGAACTGGCACGTTCCGGAATGGATGTTGTCCTATTGTTCGATGATCTTCAGCGGCCAACACCCGTTTACCTGGCGTTCCCTGAAATCATGAACCGTCTCAACCGGGCAGGTGTACCGGATGAAAGGATCACCGGAATCTGTGCTTTGGGAACCCATCCCATTCCAACCATGGAGCAGTTAGAAAAGAAGGTGGGCAAAGAACCATTCTCTCGGCTGCAAGGTCGGATATTTTCTCACGATCCCCATGCTTCAGATAACGTCATCATTGGAAAGACGAACCGGGGGACCTTGGTCGAAGTAAACCGCCGCGTTGCCTTTGCCGATTTGATCATCGGTATTGGAGAATGTATGCCCCATCCCGTTGCAGGATATGGAGGGGGATGCAAAATCGTCATGCCCGGAGTCTGCTCCTACCGTTCTGTAGCCGATCATCATTTCACATGGATGCGCCACCGGAATAGCAGAGTCAATATGATGGATGGGAATTTCTTTTACGAAGAGATTGTCGATGCCGGACGCCTCTCAAGATTGGCATTCAAGCTCGATTTCGTCATCAACGAAAAGAAGGAGGTCATCCGGTCCTTTGCAGGAGACGCTGTTGAAGAGCACAGGCAGGCTTCCAACTATGCAGCCTCCCTCTACTCCGTACCGCTACCAAAGATTGCCGACGTCACCATTACCTCGGCATTTCCCTTGGAGGTGGGCGTTCAGGCAACAAAGGCTCTGACCATGGCCGGTTTTTGTACGCGGTCCGGAGGTGCTATCGTCTGGGTGGCTCCACAGAAGGAAGCAGGCCCGATCATGCCTTTGATCAAAGAGATGGGAAGTTCAGAAAGCGCTGCTGATTTTCATCGCCGGTTGATCGAAGGGAATGTTCCAGACCACCTCAGGTCCTTTGGTATCTCCTATATTATGCAGGTCGTTTATTTTAAAGAGCTGGCCGAAAAGTTTACGGTCTTTCACGTGACGGATGGCCTCTCACCGGATCTGGTAAAGATGATGAGATTTACATACGCCTCCACTCTTCAGGAAGCGATAGATCGTGTCTCTCAGAAGATACCCAAGGCCGATGTTGCAATCTTCCCTTCCGGAGGAAATATCATCCCCGTAGTAAAATGAAGTTATAAGTAATTAGTTCGGAGACTATCCCCTTAGCGCCTGAACCTACCAGACTTCATCTCGTCCCGCAGGGCCGCTTTCAACCTCATGATGAAGATTTTCTTTGGTCACACGCGCAAAGAGTTGTTTCAGGACGAATTTTGGTTTATTGATCGATACCAGAATGAACTTGCCAGCCCTCAAAGAAATCTCAACAGATGAATCCGTTTCAAGCGGAATCTCAGCAGCAAAGTAATGCCTCACTCTTCTGTAGGAACCTAAGGAGATCCGGCAGGGATGTCGGAGAAAATCTTATAGCGGTATCCTCAGATCGTCCCCTAAACCAAAAAATCGAGCCAGCAATGCAAGGACGGTACTACTGATAGTGAATATTACCCATACCCTTAAAAACTTAGACCATCCGCTTGATAAGATTTTCGAAGGCATTCCTGCCAGATCGGCGGACTTCACCCAGGCTTCAGTGAGGCATTACGCAGCAAATGACCTGTTTCCCTTCTATCTTTCATCAGTGGCAGCATAAAATGCCGTCTGCTGGATTCATAGGTCAGAGGCGCTTTGCAGTTCAAGTACTTTTACCTCGGATTCGATTCTCCCCTTAAATTTATCCTTCTCCATCTCGAGATCGTACCGTGCCTGGAGGTTCAACCAAAATCGTTCGGAAAGGTTGAAATAACGAGATAGTCTCAATGCCGTATCAGCAGTGATGGAACGCTTGCCGTGAACGATTTCGTTTATGCGGCGCGCCGGAACATTGATGTCCTTGGCCAATTTATATTGACTGATATTTAGTGGCTTCAAGAATTCCTCCATAAGAATTTCACCTGGGTGGATAGGCGCAAGCACTTTTGTCTTCATAGTAATAACCTCCTAATGATAATCCGCGATTTCTACTTCATAGGCATCCCCCTCTGACCAGCGAAAACAGATACGCCACTGGTCATTGATGCGGATGCTATGTTGCCCTTGGCGATTGCCTGTAAGTTTCTCCAACCGATTCCCTGGTGGAATACGTAAATCTTCTAACTTCTCGGCAGCATCGAGTAAAAGCAGCTTCCTTAGGGCTATACGGTGGACATCAGCAGAGAATCGAGACGACCGTTGACGCAAAAAGAGCTTTTCGGTTTCTCTACAACGAAAGCTCTTTATCATAGATGAATGTTAACGCGAAGCGACATTATTGTCAAGCGTTATTATTGGTTGGTGTTTATAGATCTAACGAAAAGGGTGAGGCGGCGGGCACTCACCTCAATTTAAACAACGGGCTATTCACGCTCGCCTCGACCCGCTTGTTAGCTGCCGAGGTCAACTCTATGGTGTCGGGTACGTTTCCTACCTGCATCCCGCCATTTTAACGGAGTCAGACCCCGCAATTGCCTGACCGTCAAAGGTTTCCCCAGTGAGCGGGGCTGAAGCCTCAAAGAACATACTCGGAGTAAGAAGTCCCCTCGACAAATGATTTCTTTCCT
>CAZFJD010000152.1:6909-8244 GCA_964518775.1 uncultured Syntrophaceae bacterium | reverse complement strand
GTCTCTTAGCCCCGCTGGCAGATCACATCATTCTCACTCAACCGAATAATGATCGAGCTGCTCCCCCAGCCTTACTCAAGAAGGCATTGGGGGAAAATGGGAAGCGAGCGGAGATCATTGAAGATCTCAAGGAGGCTGTTGAAAGAGGTCTCTCCATCACCGGTGAAGAGGACCTGCTCTGTATTACCGGATCCCTTTATGTGGTGGGAGAAGCCAGGGCCTATTTTCATCCCCAAGGGAGATCATGAGGTATCAGCGGTTTGTGATGAGTTCCGTTCTGATCATCCTTATTGTTTGCTTTCCCTTTCCCCTCCGTGCGAAGATGCCGGAAGTGAAAATGACGAAAGAGGAAGGACCAGTGGATATCGAGGCAGACGAACTCATCTATGATAAGGACGCCCAACTCTATCTGGCTCATGGAAATGTGGAGGTGGTCCGAGGTAATTTGGTTCTCTTGGCCGATCATGCCCGGCTGAATATGGCGACCAAGGAGTTAGTGGCCTGGGGAAAAATTTTATTAAGAGAAGGGGAAGATGTGGTTGAGTGTGAACGCTTGGAGGTCAACCTGGATACACGATTAGGAAAGATCTACCAGGCCAAACTCTTTCTGAAGGATCAAAATTTTCATATCACCGGCCGAGAGGCGGAAAAATTGGGGGAGAATCGTTATCTGATTCGAGACGGCTCTTTCACCACCTGCGATGCGAAACGTCCACCATGGAAATTTACAATGAAGGAATTGGACGTCACCTTAGGAGGGTTTGGGGTTGCGAAAGGGCCCGTGTTCCATCTTGAGGACGTCCCTGTTCTCTATCTCCCTGCTGGTGTCTTCCCCGTAAGGCGGGAGAGGCAGACTGGCTTCCTTATTCCTCGAGTGGGATATTCCAAGAAGTATGGACCCGAAATGAAGAACGCCTTTTTCTGGGCGATGGCAAGAGACATGGATGCCACGTTCTATTTCGATTGGCTCGGTGATCGAGGATTTAAAGAGGGTTTAGAGTATCGATATGCTTTCACCCAAGAGACAAAGGGAGTGGCGAACTTGTATTTCATTGATGATCGAGACTTGAATAGGGATCGATACGCCTTTTTCCTCCATCATGAACAGAAATTACCTTATGACACTTATCTTAAAGGGAATATCAACCATGTGAGCGATAACCAATACACACGCGATTTTGACGAGGACCTCCCGGAGGGAGCCAAGATCGACTCGAGAAGTCGAAGACAACTGCGATCAAGCCTCTTCGGCGGAAAGAACTGGGATCAATTTAGTTTCTTAACGGAAGGTGCAGTTTTCCGCGATCTGACCAAAGAGAGTAATGATGAGACGAC
>CAZFJD010000152.1:983-6899 GCA_964518775.1 uncultured Syntrophaceae bacterium | reverse complement strand
TTTTACGCCCATCCTCAGCCCCTTTTTAAAACCCCATTCTTCTACGACATCACCTCATCCTATACCCACTTCTGGCGGGAGAGAGGGGTGAACGCACACCGGAGCGATCTCCTTCCCAAAATCTCCTATCCGGTGAGGCTGTTCAATGTCTTGAAGCTGGAAACGGATGTTGGGCTGAGAGAGACTCTTTACCAGTCCTATAACGATCCCACCCACCAACTGAATGGATGGAAGACGAGGGAGAGCGTTGACGCTGGCGTAGGGATAGCCACCGAATTTTACAGGGTGTATGACGGGGCATCGATTTCGAAGATCTCCAGTATTTACAATGTGGCCAAATGGATGCACACGATTGAGCCGAGCCTCGGTTACCGTTACAGCCCTCGCGTGAAGCAGCGTGATCTTCCCTTCTTTGATGAAGCCGATCGGATCCCATACACCAATCAGATTATCTACGGAATTACCCAACGGCTCGTAGGAAAACCCGTGAAGGAGGGGATCGCCTCCGGGCCCTATGAGTACGGGAAGTTCAAAGTCTCTCAGAGCTATAGCCTTGGAGAACCTTTTCAGAGAGATTCGCGTGGGGATGGGAGATACTTTTCAAATTTTCAAGGGGAACTTTGGTGGAATTTTGGCCCCTACCTTTCGGCCCAAGGGGATGTGGAGTTCAATCCTTATGAAGGACATGTTGACAGGTTGAATGGCCTTCTCGCTGTCAAAGATCGAAGAAACGATGCGGTTCAACTCCAATATCGGAATACGAGGGGCAGTATCAAAGAGATCAATCTCGATACGCGGGTGAAGACGATTCCTCCTCTCTACCTTTATGGAGGAACTCGCTACAACCTTTTGGAAAAGAGGAGCGTAGAAAATATCTTTGGGGCCGAATACCAGGCTCAATGCTGGACGCTGGGGCTGGTAGTGGAAGATAGAAACGAATCACCGGATGGGACTCAGAGAAAAGAGCTGAAATTTCATGTCTATTTTAG
This sequence comes from uncultured Syntrophaceae bacterium, assembly GCA_964518775.1. Taxonomy (GTDB): domain Bacteria; phylum Desulfobacterota; class BSN033; order BSN033; family UBA1163; genus JACAEX01. The sequence goes on along the minus strand of CAZFJD010000152.1, from coordinate 5,910 downwards.
TCTGCTGGGGATTGGTTCGGTGGGACACAAACCTTATTTTATGACGCTGTAACCAGATTCCCCTCTCCCCATTTTATAGAATATGGGAGTGAGAGGATTGACGAACGAGGCAAGGAGAAGGCGATGAAAGGAGTCATTTTAGCAGGAGGATTAGGAACTCGGCTCTATCCGCTGACCAAGGTGACCAATAAGCACCTCCTTCCTGTCTATGATAAACCGATGATCTATTATCCCATCCAAACCCTGATCAATGCAGGCATCGATGACATCCTCATCGTGACTGGCGGAAACAATGCCGGAGATTTCTTAAGACTCTTGGGAAATGGGAAGGAGTTTGGGCTCAAACATATCAACTACACCTACCAAGAGGGAGAAGGTGGCATTGCTGAGGCTCTGGACCTGGCAGAGTTCTTCGCGGATGGAGAGAAGATCTGTGTGGTCTTGGGAGATAATATTATTGAGGAGAACGTCCGAAAGGCTGCGGAGGCATTTCGAGACCAGAAAGAAGGCGCGAAGATCCTATTGAAAGAGGTATCCGATCCGCAACGATTCGGAGTGGCGGCATTGAGCGGAGATCGGATCGTTTGCATTGAAGAGAAGCCAAAGAAGCCGAAATCGAATTATGCAGTGATCGGGATCTACTTTTATGATGCCACTGTGTTTGACATTATCAAGACCCTCAAACCTTCTGATCGGGGGGAGTTGGAGATCTCCGACGTGAACAACCGTTATATTGAAAAAGGGCTGATGACTTGGAATATCTTAGAAGGTTGGTGGACCGATGCAGGGACATTTGAATCCTTGCTTCGTGCAAACCGATTGGTCTCCCAGACCGGTGCCAATAAACTTTAATCACGCTATGCGCATAGCGCTTAGCGTTTTTTGGGGAGGGCCGATGATCCACGGAGTTAAGACCAAGCTGTTGCGGGTAATTCCGGATGAACGAGGGAGGGTGATGGAGATCCTCAGGGCAGATGATGATCTGTTCCTGAAGTTCGGACAGGTCTATGTCACCACCACTTACCCACAGGTGGTAAAGGCCTGGCACTATCACAAGATCCAAACCGACCATATCACGGCCATCGGAGGGATGATCAAGCTGGTCCTTTACGACCCAAGGGAGGATTCTCCGACAAAGGGGAAGATCGACGAGTTTTTCGTCGGTGTCCACAACCCATTACTGGTTCAAGTGCCTAATGGGGTCTACCATGGATGGAAGTGCATCAGCGAGGAGGAAGCGATTGTGATCAACATTCCGACAGAGGTTTATGCCTATAGCGCTCCGGATGAATACCGACTTCCACCTCATGGGAAAGAGATTCCTTATGCTTGGTCGAGAAAAGATGGATGATACCTGCCCGCATAGGGCAGAGAGGATGGCGGTTTAAATTCGAGAGTCCAATAGTGCTATAGTCTTGTAGTCTTTTGACTATATGACTGGGCGACAATATGACTACTTGACTTCTTATTTGCTGTGCGATTTATCAGTAGGAGCGTGAGATGCAGATCTTAGTGACAGGCGGTTGTGGATTCATCGGGAGTAACTTCATTCGTTATTTTTTAAAAACCTATCCAGACGATTCTGTGATCAATGTCGATAAGTTGACCTATGCCGGGAATTTGGAGAATCTCGCCGATGTTTCTGGCTCCGCCCGCTATCATTTCATTAGAGGGGACATTGCCGATGCCCCTCGAATGGAGGAATTGATCAACAAAGGCGTGGATGCCATCATCAACTTTGCGGCTGAGTCCCATGTGGACCGATCCATCGAGGACCCCGGCGCCTTTATGAAGACGAATGTCTTTGGAACCTTTGCCCTTCTGGAGGCAGGGCGGAGGGTTTTCCCGAAACAGCGGATTCGTTTCATCCACATCTCCACTGACGAGGTCTATGGATCCCTTGGTGAGACGGGTGCGTTTACCGAAGAAACGCCATTTGCTCCCAGCAGTCCTTACGCGGCGAGCAAATCGGCGGCCGATATGCTGGTCAGAGCTTATCATCGTACTTACGGGCTTCCCACGATCGTCACGCGATGTTCGAATAATTACGGCCCCTATCAATTTCCTGAGAAGCTAATCCCTTTGATGATCTCGAATGCGATCGAAGATAAAGAACTCCCCATTTATGGGGATGGGATGCATGTGCGGGATTGGATCTATGTGGAAGATCATTGTCGGGCCTTAGACGTGGTTCTCCGTCACGGCAAGGAAGGCGAGATTTACAATATCGGAGGCCGAAGCGAAAAGCCAAACCTCGTTGTTGCCCAGACCATCTTGGACCGATTGCGAAAACCTCATTCCTTGATCCGGTTCGTCGCGGACCGACCAGGCCACGATCGGCGTTATGCCATCGACTTCTCAAAGATCGAAAGAGAACTGGGATGGGGACCTTCCATCTCTTTTGAAGAGGGGATCGGTCAAACCGTGGAGTGGTTCCTGACCCATCAGGAATGGTGGAAGAAGATCAAGACGGGCGAGTATTTAAATTACTACAAACGGATGTATGAAAATCGGTAAAACGGGAAATCCCAAATTCCAAATCCCAAATACCAAATAAGCCCCAATAACCAAATTCCAAATTGTTTAAATATTGGGACATTGGAATTTGGGATTTGGTGCTTGGAATTTTGAGATGCTATCAACTCCCGATATTTAAGAATTTTGTCGCAAGGGATAAGGAGAGGTCGAGGATTCATTCCGGATATGGGACGGATATTGGTGATTGGCGCGAAGGGAATGTTGGGAAGGGATCTGGTCAGGATCGTTCATTCCAGGTTTCGGGGGGATCGGCGCTCAAGCTGGGAGATCTTAGAATGGGATATCGATGAGATCGATATCCGAGAAGAAAAGAAGACGGTTACAAAAATCGAGAGTTTCCGGCCGGAGATCGTGATCAACGTGGCCGGTTATACCGATGTGGACGGTTGCGAGTCAAACGAAGAGGAAGCCTTCGCCATCAATGCGGAGGGAATGAAACATGTGGCTCTGGGGGCTTTGCGATGTCGTGCGGAGGTGGTCTATCTCAGCACGGACTACGTCTTTGACGGGAAAAAAGCGAAACCTTATCTGGAGGATGACCCTCCCAATCCCCTCAATGTTTATGGGCGCTCTAAATTGAAGGGGGAGCAGTATGCTCAAGAGGTGGTCAAAAATGCCCTCATCATTCGCACCCAATGGCTCTACGGAAGACATGGAAAGAATTTTGTCGCCTCCGTTCTGCGCCAGGCCAAAGAGAAAAAGGTCCTCTCGATCGTGAACGACCAAATCGGCTCGCCCACCTATACCGTCGATCTTTCCGAGGCCATTTCTGTTCTGCTTCAGTGCGATGCCCACGGGATCTTCCACGTCGCAAACAGTGATCTTTGTACCTGGTACACCTTTGGCCAAGCCATACTAAAACTTTCAGGGATGGAAGGAGTGAAGGTCATCCCCATCTCTTCCAAGGAACTGGGCCGACCGGCATCTCGACCTTCGTACTCTGTTCTCAACTGTCAGAAGCTGAAGCGGGTGACCGGGATGACCCTAAGACCATGGTCCGAGGCCCTGAAGGATTTTCTCCAAGTAGCTCCTCGATCGGCCACCTGAAGGCCATTTTTGGCTTGCATTTTTTCTGAGCCCATTTTAAATTTTGTAGGGATTTATCTGAGAAAGCGGAGTTGACAATGAATATCTGTATCGTTGGCACAGGTTATGTGGGATTGGTGACAGGGGCCTGTTTGGCAGAGTTCGGGATGAATCTGATCTGTGTGGATAACGATCAGCAGAAGATCGATCAACTCAAACAGGGAAAGATGTCCATCTACGAACCAGGTCTCGAAGATCTCGTTCAGAAAAATATGAAAGAGGGAAGGCTCTCTTTTTCGACAAACCTTCGCGATGGGGTGACATCGAGTCTCGTCATCTTTATCGCGGTTGGGACGCCTTCCAAGGAGGATGGTTCTGCCAATCTCGATACGGTTGAAGAGGTGGCCAAGGAGATCGGCCGATATATGAATGGCTATAAAGTGGTCGTGGTCAAATCGACGGTTCCCGTGGGAACCTGTCGCAGACTGAAACAATTGATTCAGGATCACCAGCCCCAACCCATCCCTTTCGACATCGTCTCCAACCCTGAGTTTCAGAGAGAGGGATCCGCCATCGAGGACTTCATGCGGCCCGATCGGGTCACCATTGGTGCGGAGAGCGAACAAGCCATCGCCATCATGAAAGACATTTACAGCGCCCTCTACCTCATTGAGACCCCTTTCGTCGTCACCTCACTCGAGACAGCGGAGATGGTCAAATATGCAGCCAATACCTTTCTGGCCACCAAGATCACCTTCATCAACGAGATTGCCAACCTGTGTGAAATCGTCGGGGCTGATGTTCATCATGTTGCCAAGGCCATGGGTTTGGATGGAAGGATCGGGAAGAAATTTCTCCATCCGGGTCCAGGTTTTGGAGGCTCCTGTTTTCCAAAGGATACACGGGCCCTCTCAAAGATCGCTCGAGACAGCGGATATGTATTTAAAGTCTTGGAGTCTGTGATCGAGGTGAACGAGGAGCAAAAAGAGAGGATGGTGCACAAGATCAAGAATAAGGTGGGAGATCTCAAAGGAAAGACGATAGGAATTTTGGGGCTCTCTTTCAAACCGAATACCAATGATATTCGAGAATCCTCTTCCATCGCTATCATCCGGAGGCTGCTGGAAATGGGGGCAAAGGTGAAGGCCTTCGATCCGGTGGCAATGGACGAAGCCAGGGCAATTCTCCCCGAATTGGAGTATGGGCAGGATGCCTATGATGTGGCCAGAGGGAGCGATGCATTGGTGCTGGCGACGGAGTGGAACCAATTCCGGCGATTGGACCTGCAACGCATTAAGGATTTGCTGAAGGTCCCGATTTTTATCGACCTGAGAAATGCCTACGATCCAGATCAGATGAAACG
>CAZFJD010000152.1:0-973 GCA_964518775.1 uncultured Syntrophaceae bacterium | reverse complement strand
GGCGTGGGAAGGTGAGGGGGCGTCTTGACGGGTGGTGCTGAAAAGGACTGGATCTTCGTCTCGGACGCCCATTTCACCGGAAGAGACCCCGAAGAGATGGAAGCGTTTCTCAGGTTTTTAGATTCGGAGAAGGAACGGATGGATCACTTGGTGATCCTCGGTGACCTCTTCGAATTCTTCTTTGGTTTTAAGAGCTTTTTCTCCTCAACGAAGCCATCTGCCTTTACCGATTACCTACCTGTCTTAGAACAGCTTCAGAGATTCCATCACCAAGGGATTCGGATTAAGTACTTCGAAGGAAATCATGATTTCTTTCTTCATTCATTCTTCTCGAAGCAATTAGGGATGGAGATCGAAGTTCATCCAGATGGCTATGAAGAGAGACTGGAAGGGAAGAGGGCTTTCATTGCCCATGGCGATCTATCGAATCCAAAACAGTGGAAGTATCGTTTCTTTCGAAGGATCCTCAAAAACAGATGGACATACAATCTCATTCATTTCGTGGGCCCTTCGCTCTCCCGCAGGATCGCCCAGAGGCTGAGCGAGATGAGTTACCAAAAGTATCACGTCGATGTCGAACCCAATCCGCCCCCGGCCTTCAAGGCCTTTGCCCACGAGAAGTTCTTGGAGGGTTTTGAGATTGTCATCCTCGGCCACTCCCATTTTCCCGAGGAGGTCGAGGAGTGGATCAATGGGAGGAGGTGTCTCTACTTCAATGTGGGGGATTGGATGGCCCACCGATCCTTTTTACGCTTTACTCCTCCTGAACGTTTTCAGTTGAGCTACTACGGAGAGGGGGGAAATTGGGAGATGAGGGGATAGGGAGATAGGGTGACGGGGAGATTGGCCGTGGACACGTGACATACTTACCTACGGTAGGCAGGGACACGGGCACGGCATTTTAAGGTACTTTGAGTATGGTATATCCAGCAGTATTTCTTGATCGAGACGGAACCATCAACGAAGAGGTGGG
>CAZFJD010000151.1:0-8402 GCA_964518775.1 uncultured Syntrophaceae bacterium | reverse complement strand
TTCCCTATGTCATTCACGACAAAGTAGAGCCCGAACCACCCATCCGATGTGTCGATGCTGCGACCAAGCAGTTCAAGTCCGAAGGATGCGATCTCGTGATTGGAATGGGAGGCGGGAGCTCCCTTGATGTGGCCAAGGGCGTCTCCATCATGGCGACAAACCAAGGAAGGGTTTTGGATTTTTGCGGTATGGATCTCGTGAAGAACCAAGGCGCCAAAAAGATATTGATTCCTACCACCGCAGGAACTGGCAGCGAAGTGACCCGGGTCTTGGTCGTCACAGACGAGAACGACAATACGAAGAAAGTGGTGAACAGTCTCTACTGCCTGCCAGAGATAGCGATTGTGGATCCCCTTCTCACATTAACCATGCCGCCGAAAGTTACAGCCGATACAGGCATGGATGCTCTTGTTCATGCCATTGAGACCTATGTGTCTATGAATGCCACACCCTTCTCAGACATTCTGGCTGAAAGACCAATTCAATGGGTTGCTCAATACCTTCCCATTGCGTGGGCGAAAGGACCCAATCTCGAAGCTCGATACTTTATGTCCTTGGCTGCCACAATGGCAGGAATGGCCTTTGCAAGTGGAGGATTAGGGGCTGTCCACGCCTTAGCCTATCCCATCGGAACGGGATATCGCATATCCCATGGTCGTTCCAACTCCGTGATGCTTCCCCATGTGATGAGGTACAATCTTCCAGGCAATCCCGAGAAGTATGCTGCCATTGCTGCACTGATGGGAAAAGAGGTCGAAGGGCTTCCATCCTTAGAGGCTGCCCTGCTGTCGGTTGAAGCAGTGGAAGAGCTCCTCACAACCCTCCAGATCCCCTTCCATTTGCACGACTATGGAATCCCAAAAGAGGATTTTCTAAAGCTTGTGGAAGGAGGGATGAAGTTTTCGAGGCTCTTTGTTCTGAATCCGAGAGATCTGAAAGAAGAAGATCTCTTTTCGATCTACGAGCAGGCTTATTAGAGGCGGACGGCGAATGCCATCTCTGAGCTTGGTCATAAAACCTATTGACAAATCTCTTAACATTTAAGATAAGAAAGACGAGGAGGTTGATGAGATCATGGCCAGGGTAATCTTAGAAAATATTTCAAAGAACTTTGGGATAGTGCAAGCGGTGAAGGAGTTTAATCTCACGGTTGAGGACAAAGAGTTTGCCATTCTGGTGGGCCCCTCTGGGTGTGGCAAATCGACAGCCCTTCGAATGGTTGCGGGTCTGGAGGAACCGAGTACCGGGAACATCTATATCGGCGATCGGATGGTCAATGACCTTCCTCCAAAAGATCGGGACATCGCCATGGTCTTCCAGGAATATGCCCTCTATCCACACATGTCGGTCTACAGGAATATGGCCTTTGGTCTCAAGCTGAGAAAGTTCCCCCGAAAGGAGATTGATCAGAGGGTGAGGGAGGCCTCAGAGATCCTTGGGATTCACGAACTCCTGGAACGGAAGCCGAAGCAGCTCTCCGGAGGACAGCGTCAACGCGTGGCCGTTGGAAGGGCGATCGTTCGAAAACCGAAGGTGTTTCTCTTCGATGAGCCGCTTTCAAACTTGGATGCCAAACTTCGGGTTCAGATGCGGGCAGAGCTCTCCAAACTTCACGATCGCCTTCAGACGACCATCATCTATGTCACCCATGATCAGGTGGAGGCGATGACCATGGGGACGAAGATCGTGGTGATGAAGGATGGGTTGATTCAGCAGATCGGTTCTCCTTTGGAGGTGTATAATCATCCTGTGAATCAGTTTGTGGCGGGTTTTATCGGGAGTCCAGTGATGAATTTCATCCCCTGTCGAGTCCTCTCGAAGGATGGTCGTATCTTCATCGATGCAGAGGCCTTCCAGCTTCCCATACCCGCGAAGAAGGCTTCTTATTACCAATCTTTGGTTGGATCGGAGGCAGTTTTCGGGATACGGCCGAATGACATCTATGATCGGTCTTATGCGCCGGAGCATTTGAAGGAGAGTTCGGTACGTGTCGTGGTCGATGTGATTGAGCCCCTGGGCTCAGAGATCCATCTCAATGTGACGGCAGGGAAGCACAATCTCGTGGCAGTGGTCGATGTCCAGACTCAGGTTCGAGTCCACCAGGAGATTGAACTCGCCTTGAACCTCGATAAGATGCACCTTTTTGAAAAAGACCCTCCAAACCTTCGAGTAAAAACAGAAGCCTAATCTGAAGGTTAAGGCTTTCTATTTTTACCCTTTGACGCTAAATTTGTCTGAAACATAAAATATTGTGACCTTTTGAGAGAGGATTTGAATGGGTCGTTTCAAATCCCAAATAAGTTAAGGCGAAAGATCAGGAAATCGAATCGGACAAGAGTAATCTTTACATATCTCCAAACTGATTTGGAGGGAAAGGAGGAGTTAAAATGAGAGGGATGAAGAGCGGAGCAGCATGTCTCATCTTGGCAATGGGCGTTCTTCTGTGGGGAGCAACAGATGCGGTCGCAGCGCCAGTAGAGTTAAACGTCTGGACCGCCTTCCCTGAACTGAATGAGCAGGTGATCTGGATTGCCGGGAAATACATGGAGAAAAACCCTAACATAAAGATCAAGGCAACCCTCTTCCCCCAGCGAGCCCTGGAGGAGAAGGTAGCAGTGGCCTTGCCAGCCGGTCAAGCAGCAGATCTGATCGAACTCGATAAGATGGGTTTATATCCTTATTATGTGGCAGGCCACCTTGCGCCTCTCCCAAAGAATGTGGTGGACTGGGCGAAGAAGAACTTTCCGGATTACAGCGTGGCCTCAGTGACGTCTGATAAGGGTGAAATCTTTACATTCCCCTGGCTGAACTCGCTGAAAGTGATGTTTTACAACAAAGATCACTTCAAGGAGGCAGGGATTACTAAAACACCCGACACCATTGAGGAGATGCTGGAGATGGCCAAAAAACTGACCAAACGGGACGAGAAGGGCAATCTCACTCGGGCAGGCTTGGACCTCCGTCTATCTGGGGGCGGATTCGGCACATCTCAGAAGTATTGGACCCAGGTGATGATCCCTTACGGAGCCAAGGTCCTTGAAAAGGTGGGCAACAAGTGGCGGGCTGGTTATGATACCGAAGCCGGCCGCAAGGCGCTTCAATATTATATTGATGCGGTCCACAAGTATAAGGTTGACAGCATCGACTTCAAGTCTGACGCTGAGGCCTTCGGTCTGGGGATCACCTCTATGTTCCAGCGTGAATCCTGGGTGGTGGGCTACATGGCGAAGAATGCACCAAAGATCAACTACGGCGCCTTCTTGATGCCTAAGGGACCGGGCGCATGGGGAACTGTCGGCAACACCATGGGGCTCTCAGTGGCAAAGTCGAGCAAACATAAGAAGGAGGCCTTTGACTTCGCTATGTTCATGATGAATGACGAGATGTCCCGTGCCACCTTTGGTGACAGCGGGTGGCAGCCCTTCCGAAAAGGGGTGGATTATAGCCAGCTTTACAAGACACGACCCCAGCTCAAGACATTCATTGACGGCGCCCAGACCAAGGACCACGTGGTTCATGATTATGAGAACATTCCACCCATCTTTGAGATCCATTCGCGGATGGCAGACCGGTTGATGGCTGCCTTCAAGCGTGCCGACTTGGTGGACAACCCGAGCGGGATCGCCAAGGTCATCAAGGAAACCGCGGAAGAGACAAACCGCATCCTCGAGGATCAGGGCCTTCTGGCGAAGTAGATCCCAGGAGCGGACACCAAAAAAAAGAAAGGGGCGCCGATTTCGAATACACACGGTGCCCCTTGTTCTTCTCTAATAATTAGACCTCAATATGATATTAAAGATTAAAAGCAGCATCTGCACGGTTATGACCTTCTTTGCAATCATTCTTTACCCTATGCACATTGCGATTTTCTATCTAACCGAGGAATAGAGACAGCAGGATGAGTGCGCCAGCAGGCCATCGCATACGAATCCCTATCTGGATAAGGGGACGTCTGACATGGAGCCAGATCGGATTCCTTTGGAGCATTGTGATGCCTGTCATCGCCCTCTTCATCATTATCCGGGTGATTCCGATCCTGGTTGTCCTCCTCATGTCATTCACGAACTTTAATATCAACCGGCCTCTGGTCCGATTCCTGCCATACCAGAATTTCGTCCGTCTCTTCGGTGACCCGAACTTCATTACCGCCTTTCTTAATTCCACTGAATTTGTTCTGGTCGCAGTCCCCCTGGAGATAATCCTGGGCCTGGCCTTTGCAATCTATCTCCATCGTAAGGTCCGGTTTGAGTCACTCTACGAAACCCTCTACTTTTTACCTTATATCGTCCCCATGGTCCCATCGGCCATCATCTGGAAATGGATCTACGCTCCAGGAACCTATGGTCTTGCCAACTACCTCCTCGATCAGCTCGGTTTTCCCAGGGTCGGGTGGATGAGTACGCCTCAAATCAGCCTTCTCGCGGTCATCGGGATTCACGTGTGGAAACAGCTTGGCTTCTTTGTCATTGTCTTCCTGGTAGGCCTGAAGAACATTCCTGCAAGTGTACGGGAGGCTGCGGTAGTTGACGGAGCAACTCCTTGGGAGTTGACCCGCCATGTAGATATTCCCCTTCTCAAGCCTGTGATTCTCTTTGGTGTGGTCATGGCAACCATCTGGGCATGGTCAGCCTTCACTGAGGTCTATATCATGTCCCAGGGGACGGATATATCCACTGGTGCGGAGATTCAGGTCATGGTCACCAGGATCTACGCCGAAGGGTTCTTGTACTTCAACATGGGATATGCTTCAGCGATCTCATTTGTACTGTTCATCGTGTCTTTATTATTTGTGGCGCTCCAGTTCCGGCTCTTCAGAGTCGAGTCGGTATAAGCACGAAGGGGTTTATGGCGGAACAGCGATCACTGAAAACTCTATGGAATAGGGCCGGCCTCTACCTCTTTCTCGGGTCTACCAGCTTCCTCATGGTAGTTCCCTTCGTCTGGGTCTTTCTCACCTCCTTTAAACAATCGACCGAAATCGTGACCGAGACCCCCCAACTTCTCCCCACGATCTGGACGCTTGAAAACTACCTGAAGCTTCCCAAGGTGGCTCCGTTCGTACGATTCTTCGTAAACAGCATTGTGGTGTCAGGCGTCTCAACTCTCTTCATCGCCTTAGGCTCTGCTGCATGTGGTTATGTCTTCGCCAAGTACCGCTTCAAGGGCAGAGACTTCCTCTTCTCGCTGGTCATCTCCACGATACTGATCCCCCTCCAAACCTATATTGTGCCGCTGTATCTCCTTACATGGAAGTTGGGCTGGATCAACTCCTACCAAGGCCTGATTTTCCCGCTGATCATTATGAGTTCCGGAATCTTCTTCCTCCGCCAGAATATTATGTCTATCCCGGACGAGCTGATCGACGCAGCTCGCGTGGATGGCGCCTCAGAATGGAAGCTTTTTCTCAGCATCATTCTTCCCTTGAGCCTCTCGCCTATCGCTGCGATCTCCATCGTGAATTGGGTCTACACCTGGAGCCTCTTCATCTGGCCATTGATTGTGGCGAACTCCGCAGAGATGTTCACCATGGAGTTGGGCCTTATGTACTTTCAGCGTGAGTATGCAGTGGACTACGGCGGTATCATGGCAGCATGCGTGATCACGCTGCTACCAGTTTTGGGGGTTTTCCTCGCATTCCGGACCCGTATTATTGAAGGCGTGGCCTTCACCGGTATGAAACGCTGAGCCGAAAAATAGGGACACATCCCATTAAAAAGTCGCAACATAGGTCATCACTTATATCACTTTTATTCTGATGATGAAAAAAGGGATGTGTCCCTATTTTAACTTTCGAAGATATTCGGGGGATTCGAAGACCTCTGGGTTGACGATATTTTTTGGCTTTTTTCCCCTTAGCATCGCGATGGCATTCTTTGCAGCAACAACTGCCATCTGGCCTCGTGTATCATCTGTGGCGCTTCCGATATGGGGAAGGAGAATCACATTCTCCAATGTGGAAAGGCCAGAAGCCAGTTTCGGTTCCTTCTCATAGACATCCAATCCTGCACCCGCGATCTTTCCTTTTTTGAGAGCTGAGACCAATTCCTTCTCATCGACCACTGGGCCGCGGGATGTATTGATAAGGATGGCCGTTGGTTTCATCAGATCGAGTTCCTTTGATCCGATGAGGTGATGTGTCTCCCTTGTTAGGGGACAATGAAGGGTGACAAAATCGCTTTCCCTCAAAAGATCTTGAAGTTCCCTATATTCCACTCCTCTGGTCTTTTCAATAATCTCCTTCACGTACGGGTCATAAGCAACCACCTTCATCCTGAACCCTCGACTCCTTCTCATCACAGCCTGCCCTATCCTGCCAAAACCAATGATCCCCAGAACCTTTGGTCGATTTGAACCACCTGGCCCTATGTCTTGTCCCATGAAGGACTTTCCACCTGGTCCTTTCCATTCTCCAGAAAGCGTATAATTGTGCGATTGCGGGATCTTTCTTGCTGTTGCCATGAGCAGTGCCCATGCCAAATCTGCTGTGGTCTCCGTAAGAACACCCGGGGTATTGGTCACTGGAATGCCAAGTTGAGTAGCAAACACGACATCGATATTGTCATATCCCACCCCGTAGTTGGCAATTCCCCGAAGATTTGGATTTACCATCATCACCTTTTTCGGAACAGCTTGTGTCCCTCTCGGAAGTAAAACATCTGCCTTCCGCGTAGCCTCCATCAACTCTTCAAGCGCAGGCAACTCACCCTTGGGTCCATGAAGAAAGGTAACCTCTACCCTTGACCTTGCTAACACTTCCCTTCCGATCTTAGGCATCGCCCACGGCACAAGAATGCGTTTCAACATACCGACTCCTTTCAACTGGAAATTGACGGAATTCTATCAGACTCAGCCCATAAATTTCAATTTGAATTTAACGGCGCATCGTTTAAAATGGACCAGTGGGGACTCGAACCTTGAATAGGCTGCTGAAAAACTGAAAAATGTCACTCTGAGCGCGAATTAAGATTTTTTCGGCAACAATTCTTGGCGAAGCGAAACGGCCGCAAATGCAATGTCTGAGCCTAAAAGGCGAGTTTTGCATTTGCAGTGGAGCGAGCCTTAGAATTGTCGAAAAAATATTCTGAGCAGCGAGGAGTGACCTTTTTCAGCACCTCTTAAATCTCAAGGGACTCAAATGCTAAATCGAATCTTGGCCATTGATGCTGGAACACAATCGCTTAGGGCTTGCGTGGTCGATCGTAATCTGGTCACGCTCGAGCGGCAGCAAATATCCTATGCCCCACAGCTGAGAGGGAAAAACTTTGTTGAGATCGAGGCCGAAGTCCTTTGGAAGGCTTTCATCGATTCCTGTCGCCAATTGAGAATGGCAAAGGAGGTTGAAGCCATCTCCTTTTCAACCCTCTGCCCTTCTCTCCTGCCAATGGATTGCGATGGAAATCCTCTCGGACCTATTATCCTCCATCTGGACAGAAGAAGCCATCGACAGGCCCTTTGGGCATTGGAGCGCGTAGGCGAAGATAGATTTCTTCGAACTGCAGGTAACCTCCCTGTTCCGGGAGGGATCTCTGTTACGAGCCTCCTCTGGTTCAAAGAAAATCAGCCCTCGATTTATCATCGAAAGGATGTGATCTTTGGACATGCAGTGACGTTCTTTATGAGACGTCTGACCGGAAGTTTTGTGATCGATCCCTCCAACGCTTCTTTCACCGGTATCTACAACACCTTAGGATACAGCGGTTGGGATGACGGATTGCTAAGAGACCTCGAGATCGAAAGGGAGAAGCTTCCTCAGGTCGTGATGTCGAAAACCGTGGTGGGTGATCTTGATAAAAGGGTCGCCACCCTGATCGGCGTCCCTCCGGGAATCCCGGTTGTCATTGGCGCGAATGATACGACTTGTGCTGCTGTTGGAGCCGGGGTCATAGAGCCTGGAAAACTGATGAACACTACCGGAACCACGGATATTATGGTTTTATGCCTTGATCGACCATTTGCAGGAAGAAATCATCTCTTGAGAACCCACGCCTATCCGGATCGCTGGCTGGCCATGAGAATCGTGGGTGCAGGAGGCGCCTCTGTGGAATGGTTTAGAAAGACCTTCTGTCAGGAGATGTCCAGAGAATTTTTTTATGATCAATACCTGTCTACTGTCTTGTCCACCTCCACTCAACCTAAAGCCCGTTTCCATCCCTATCTGACAGGGGATCGCCATCGAATCAGACAGAAAACAGGCTCTTTTACCCAACTCTCCTTAAATACGACGAGGGAAGATTGTTTATTGGCACTGGTCTATGGAATTGTCTCCTTTCAGGCAGAGATACTGCGAGAGTGGCAAAGGAATGTTCCTTTGGATCACAATATTTACCATGTGGGCGGTGGAGCCAGCGAGGCATATACACAATATAAGCAGAAATTGCTGAAAGATTTTCAATTTATCCCAT
>CAZFJD010000150.1:2070-8417 GCA_964518775.1 uncultured Syntrophaceae bacterium | reverse complement strand
AGCGATGAAGATCAAAAAAAATCTTTGGTTGGTAGGTTTTGTGATGGCGGTTTCTCTATCCTTTGGTTCCGAAGGTTTAACTCAACCAAAAGAAGAGACAAAAGCGCCTGTCATCACCCACTCCTTTGCTGTTGAGAAGGGGTATTACGGATTCATTTGGAAAATCTACATCGAAGCGGAGGACCCAGATGGAGATATGCTCAAAATTGCTTCTGTGGTGGAACAGACAGGTTATGGTCATTACCCAACGGATTGGATCTACCTGAAACCAGAATACAGAAAGCACTTTAAGGGGTATATTCAATGGAATACCTTCAGTTCAAGAGCATCTTACCTGAGAGAATGGACGCAGATAAGATTGAGGGTTTCCGTTTTCGATAAAGCTGGAAATGAGAGTAAAGAGGTCGTTATCCCATTCACGTTCGAGCATGGTATAAAAAATCCGTATAGGGCACAAAGTTCACCTCCTGCTCCCTTCGATCAGGGCGAACTGCCAAGGCTGGGTTATATCCATATCGATCTTTTTGAGCCTACGATGATGGGAAATGGTGGTGCTCGGGACAATTAACCTCTGCTTTCAATTTAGCAAAACTTTCCCAATTTTAGAGAGCCCGTCACTGACGGGCTCTTTTTGTTTTTCCTTGCTTTTATAGTGACAGGATGGTAGAAATTTCATATCATTATGAAAGGGGAGGAAGGCTATGGACCCAAAAATCTATCAGAGAAGAGCTCTCATGGTCATGCTGGTTCTCATCCTCGTAAGCGTAATGGGGACGGGATGTCCTACGACGCTAAAGGGGAGGCGTGGGGAACCGGTGCGAGGAGAATGGAGGGGGGCCATTTTGACGATGTCCTTGTCCCAGGGGAATTGAAGTATCAACAGACGGATTCTTTCATCTATGAGACGCCTCGTTTCAAAACGGGTGTGATGGTTTTTTCAAAATGGTGGCTCGATGTCGGATCTCTGATCGATTTCTTTGCCTACCATATGGAGAAGGATAATTGGAAACTGGTGAATAGCTTCAGGGGAAAGGAGTCTGTTCTCAATTTTTCGAAACCCGATAAGATCTGCACCATTAAGATTTATGAGAAGTGGTATGGCACCACAGAAGTCGAGATTAGGGTGGGCCCCTTAGGAGAGAAGAGAATGTGAGAATAAGATATGTTTTCCGATCGAGTCAGAAGGACCATTGACCGCTACCATTTGTTAGATAAAGGTGATCGGCTCGTAGTGGGTGTCTCCGGAGGGGTGGATTCAATGGTCCTCCTTCATCTGCTGTGCGCCTACTGTCAAGAATTCGATCTTACCCTTATTGTTGGACATGTGAACCACGGTCTCCGACCAAGAGAATCGGAAAAAGAGGCTGAGCTCGTCCAAGAAGAGTCACAACGGCTTGGCTTACCCTTTGAATATGGCCAATTCAGTGCGAAGGAATTCCAGAAAGTGAGGGGTCTCTCTCTCCAGGATGCCTGCCGAAGGATTCGTTTCCATTTTTTTAACTCCCTCCTCATGAAATACGATGCTAAAAAGGTTGCATTGGGCCAGAATGCAGATGATCAGGTGGAGACCGTGCTCCTAAGATTAATGAGAGGGTCCGGGGTGAAAGGCCTGAAGGGGATGCTTCCTATTCGAGAGGGAAGGGTGATTCGGCCCCTTCTTGAAGTTTGGAGAGAGGAGATCGAATCCTTCGCCAAGGAGATGAAGATTCCCTATCTTCTGGACTCCTCAAACCTTAATCAGAACTACCTTCGAAGCCGGCTACGCCTGAGCCTCCTCCCCCTGATTGAAAAGGAGTATCAGCCCAACTTCAAGAAGATGGTTTCGAAGCTCTCCACCCTCCTTAGAGAAGAGGATGATTATCTGGAGAGGGCGGCAGAAGAGGCTTATCAGAAGATCGTCCAAGAAGAGAAGGAGGCCCTCTCTTTCCGGCTTTCGGAATATCAATCGCTTCATCCGGCTATTCAATGGAGAATTGTTCATAAGATCTTGGGAAGAATTTATGGCGAGGAGAGAATCTTCGAAGAGGAGGAGGGAATTGAGGTTAACCCAGTCTATAAGAGATTGCATCAACTCGATGCCAGCTTTCGAATAGAATTACATCACGGGGTCTCTCTGGAGAAGCGATACGATCTGGTGATCCTGAAGAGGGGATGGCTGAGACCGATCCCCCCTTTTGAGGTTGAGCTCATTTCTCCTGGCCGAACCTATGTCCAAGAGATAGAGAAAGAGGTGATCGTTGAGGAGATGAGCAGGAATAAGAGACTTGAAGATATGTATGGCCTTCATTACACCGCTCTTTTCGACTACGAATGTCTCCAATTTCCTTTGAAGATAAGAAACTTCAGACCGGGCGACCGATTTCACCCCTTGGGAGTCAACGGAACCCAGAAGTTAAAGGAGTTCTTTATCGATCACAAAATCCCAAAGTTCGAAAGGCCGAGGATCCCTTTGCTCATCTCAGGAGAGATGGTCGCCTGGGTCGTGGGGTATAGAATCGACGAACGTGTAAAAGTCACTGAAGAGACCCGAAGGGTTTTGAAGGTAAAGGTCATGTAGACGTCCTGCCTATACGAAGGCCCGCCCTTTAGTTTTTCTCATTCCTTGACAACGAATGGTAGATTAGGTTAATAGAAAACATTTCCTATCGAAAAAGTATGATTTTATAACCCATGAGAATTTCAACGAAAATTAGGTACGGAGCAAGAGCGATGTTGGAGCTTGCCTCTCAGTATGGAAAAGGGCCCATCGAACTAAAAGAGATTGCAAAGAAAGAAAATATTTCTCTAAAATACCTCGAACAGGTTATTATCCCGCTTCGCACAGCGGGCTTGGTGAGGGCGATTCGTGGTTCCAAGGGAGGCTATTCTTTAGGAAAACCTCCTTCGGCAATCTGTTTAAATGATGTGGTTGAAATTCTCGAGGGGCCAGTCAATTTGATTGAATGCGTAAGGGATTCAAATGCCTGTCAGAGATCCTCACTCTGCGTGACGAGAGATATCTGGAAGGAAGTCTCGGAAGCGATCTATGAGATTTTTCGTTCCATTACTTTGGAGGAGATGGTTAAGCGAAAAAGAGAGAAAGAGGGATTGATCCCCCCGATGTACCAAATTTAAGATAATTTCACATGACGGTTTCCTCACCCACAAATGATGAAAACGGTTTTTGGGTTAAGGTTACGAAGCCAGTTTAGTGTATAGTCCAACGGTTACGGCTAAAAGATTTTAAATACCACCATAACCCTTACCCTTTAACGAAACGGGCATCTTAACCTTGACCTTTTGACCATTGACTTTTACCGGGAGAGAAGAGATGGCAAGAATAGCTAACACTATTTCGGACTTGATTGGAAATACACCTTTGTTGAGATTGAATCGAATCACAGAGGGTTGCAAGGGAGAAGTGGTGGCAAAGCTTGAATTCTTCAACCCCTGCGGGAGTATCAAAGACCGGATTGGTATTGCCATGATTGAAGGGGCCGAGAAAGAGGGATTGATCGCCAAAGATACCATTATTCTGGAGCCGACCAGTGGGAATACCGGAATTGCTCTGGCATTTGTCTGCGCGGCAAAGGGTTATCCACTTGTTCTTACAATGCCAGATACGATGTCGACAGAGAGGGTTCATCTCCTTAGAATGTTTGGGGCTGAGGTCATCCTGACTCCTGGGAATGAAGGGATGACAGGTTCCGTGAGAAAGGCAGAGGAGATGGCTGCCAAAGATTCTCGGTATTTCATTCCCCAGCAATTTAAGAACCCGGCCAATCCGGAAATCCACAGAAAGACAACAGCCCTGGAGATCTGGGAAGACACGGACGGAAAGGTAGATCTCTTAGTTGCAGGGGTGGGTACTGGCGGAACCATCACCGGCGTTTCAGAGGTCCTGAAGAAGAAAAAACGGGAATTCAAAGCAATCGCGGTAGAACCAGAGAATTCTCCTATACTCTCTGGAGGAAGAGCGGGCCCGCACAAAATACAGGGAATCGGCGCAGGTTTTGTACCAGAGGTTCTGAAGATGGATCTCGTGGATGAAGTCATTAAGGTTTCGAATGAGGATGCAGGGTTGTTCACAACGAGATTGGCACGAGAGGAGGGGATCTTAGCAGGGATCTCTTCCGGTGCAGCTGCATGCGCAGCAATTGAAGTGGCAAGACGAGAGGAGAATAAGGATAAGATGGTCGTTGTCATCCTACCGGATACCGGAGAACGATATATCAGCACATGGCTTTTTGATGAATTGAAATAAGCACTAATTCAAATTGCAAATACGAAACACGAAGCACGAAACAAATCCAAATGTTCGAAATTCGAATGTTCTAAATCAAGAGTATTGACATTTTAATTTCTATTTTGTTTCGGATTTCGATATTTGGATTTTGGATTTCCCGGCTGTGCCGGGGGAGAGGGGGTGGTGATATGTTATGGATCATGTATCACCCCGGAAGGGGAAACATCAGAGGTCCAAAGTTTAAAGTTCAAAGTTCAAACTAAAATCTTAAAGAAGATTTTTTGAGGAGGCAACATATGGCCAAGACCATTGAAGAAATAAATGAAAGGATTAAAAGAGGAAAGGCGGTTGTTCTCACGGCTGAGGAGATTATCGATTACGCCGCTGAGAAAGGGGTTAGAAAGACTGCTCAGGAAGTAGATGTCGTTACCACAGGAACCTTCGGTCCGATGTGTTCTTCGGGAGCCTATTTCAATGTGGGTCACACAAAACCCAGGATCAAGTTAGGAGGAGGGAGGACCTATCTTAACGACGTTCCAGTCTATACCGGATTTGCAGCAGTAGATTTTTTCTTAGGAGCAACCGCAATGCCAGAAGATGATCCAAGAAATAAGATCTACCCAGGGAAGTTTTCTTATGGTGGAGCCTATATCATTGAAGAATTAGTTGCTGGAAAAGATGTCAGGCTTACAGCGACAGCTTATGGAACGGATTGCTACCCTCGAAAGACTTTGGAAACCTATATCTCCCTGAAGGATATAAACGAGGCGGTCCTTTTCAATATGAGAAATGCCTATCAGAACTACAATGTCGCTGTCAATCTTTCGGATAGGGTCATCTATACCTATATGGGGGTTCTGCAACCCAAAATGGGAAATGCGAATTACTGCAATGCTGGTCAGTTGAGCCCTCTTCTGAATGACCCTTTTTACAAGACCATTGGCATTGGCACCAGAATCTTTTTAGGCGGAGGGGTAGGGTATGTTGTAGGAAGTGGAACACAGCATAACCCTGAGGTGAAGAGGACCGAAAAAGGTGTTCCTAAAATGACGGCAGGGACCCTTGCTGTCAAAGGCGATCTTAAGATGATGAGCCCGAAATGGCTGAGGGGAACTTCTTTCACGGGTTACGGAGTCACGCTCACTGTTGGGATCGGCGTCCCCATTCCCATATTAGATGAGGAGATTCTTCGGTATACCATGGTTCGGGACGAAGAGATCTGGGCCCAGGTTGTGGACTATAGCGAGGTCTACCCTCAATATATTCCTGGGAGTTTAGGAGAGGTCAACTACAAGCAACTCAAGAGCGGAAAGATCGTTGTTCAGGGGAAGGAAGTTCCTACGGCTGGTCTTTCCAGCTATCTTAAAGCAAAAGAGATTGCTCAGATTTTAAAGGAATGGATCGAAGCAGGAAAGTTTCTTTTGACCGAGCCCGTGGAGCCGATCCCTTCCGTTGATTCAGGGATCGTATTTAAACCATTAA
Organism: uncultured Syntrophaceae bacterium; assembly: GCA_964518775.1. GTDB lineage: Bacteria > Desulfobacterota > BSN033 > BSN033 > UBA1163 > JACAEX01. Next base: position 2,710 of record CAZFJD010000150.1, on the reverse strand, counting down.
GAGAAAGACCGATTAAGAAGAGATAAGATTGCAGATCGCAGGTGATTGGGATTTGTAATTTGGGATTTGAAATAATTCCCCGACTTCGTCGGGGGAAAGGGGTGTCCCATGCAGAAGAAGAGAGTAGTTCTGAATTATCCTCCTCATATTGCTGATCAACCCATCATCTCGAGACTGGTAAAGAATTACGATTTAGAGATCAATATCCTTAGAGGTTGGATCACACCGAGAGAACAGGGGAGGCTCGTTTTAGAAATCACCGGGAAAAGACCGGCACTGGAAGCGGGGATGAACTACCTTAAAGAGATAGGGGTAGAAACTCAACCTCTGGCTCAAGATGTCAAATGGTATGAGGATCGATGTACCCATTGTACGGCCTGCGTCTCCATCTGTCCAACCAAAGCATTGGATATCGATCGGAAGAAAATGGAGGTTTCTTTTTATAAGGACCGATGCATTGCTTGCGAAGGCTGTATTCCGGTTTGCCCTTATCAGGCTATAGAAATTCTTTTTTGATGAGGCAATATCAAATGTCAAAGTTCAAAGTTCAAATAAAATCCCAAAACCAACTAACTCAAACAACTTTGACATTAAGTCATTTGGCATTCATTTGGTATTTGGATTTTGACATTTAGATTTT
>CAZFJD010000150.1:0-2060 GCA_964518775.1 uncultured Syntrophaceae bacterium | reverse complement strand
GATGAAAAGAGTGCGGAGTTTGGAGAGCCGCAACATTTCGACATGAGGACGAGGCGGAGATGAAGCAAAGGGTCGTTGTGGCTATGAGTGGTGGAGTTGATTCGAGCACCACTGCTTGGCTTCTAAAAGAGAGGGGCTATGAAGTGATGGGAGCTACGATGTGCATCGGGATGCTCGATAGGAATCAGACAGGCCCTGCCCGATGCTGTAGCGTCGCCGATATCGAGGATGCCAGACGGGTTGCACTTCAGTTAGAGATCCCCTTTTATGTATTCGATCTCAGAGAGGAGTTTGAGAAAGAGATCATTCAGTATTTTTGCGACGAATATGTGAAAGGAAGGACGCCCAACCCTTGTATTCCCTGTAATGAAAGGATGAAGTTTGGGTCATTTTTAAGAAAGGCTTTAGGGATGGGGGCCGATTATGTGGCCACAGGCCATTACGCCCGATCAGAGTTGGATGAAGGAACGAGTCAGTATCTTTTGAAGAGAGGGGTGGATCGGAATAAGGATCAATCCTACGTCCTCTTCTCGCTGACCCAGGAGCAGCTTCGCCATATCCTTTTTCCATTAGGGGAATATCGGAAAGAGGAGGTGAGACAAAAAGCCTTTCAGCTCGGTCTCCGGGTTCATGACAAAGACGAGAGTCAGGAAATCTGCTTCATTCGTGAACCATCGTACCATCCCTTTTTGCAGGAGAGGCTAAAGGAATCGATTGAACCCGGGCCGATCATCGATAAGAAAGGACGTGTCCTGGGAAAACACAAAGGGATCCCCTTTTATACGATCGGGCAGCGCAGGGGGCTTCGCCTTGCGAAGGGGAAGCCTTTCTATGTGGTCGGAATCGATCGAGAGAAGAACGCTCTTGTTGTCGGAGAGGAGAAAGAAGTCTACAGAGAGACATTCGTTGCGAACGGCGTTAATTGGATTACCCTTCGTGGAAAGCCTTTCCCTTTTTCTGCTGAGGTGAAGATCCGTTATAACCACCCGGGATCAGAGGCTTTCCTTTCTCAAAAAGGGACGGATGAGGTGGAGGTCAAGTTCAAGTCACCGCAAAAGGCCATCACACCAGGCCAGGCTGCTGTTTTCTATGATGGAGAAACAGTGCTTGGAGGAGGGTGGATCAAAGAAGTTCTGAGTTAGGAGTTCGGAGTGATGAGTTTAGAGTTAGAAAATAAAATTCAAAGATTAAGAGAAATATTTAAATCCATGGGAAGGGTCTTGGTCGCTTACTCAGGAGGCGTTGACAGCACGCTCCTTCTGAAAGTGGCTAAAGATACCCTCGGTGAAGGAAAGGTTCTTGCGGTGACTGCCCTCTCTCCTCTTTATCCAGATCGGGAATTGGCAGGAGCCAAAAAGGTAACTCAAGAAATGGATGTGAGACACCTCTTGATCAAATCGAACGAACTGGAAATCGAGGGGTTTTCAAGAAATCCTCCGGATCGCTGTTACTTTTGCAAGAAGGAGCTCTTTGGAGAATTGCTAAAACTGGCTCAAGAGGAGGCGATCCCGTTTATTATTGAGGGTTCCACATTGGACGATGAAATGGACCACCGGCCTGGAAGGAGAGCGATTCGGGAGACAGGGGTTCGGAGTCCGCTCAAAGAGGCCATGTTTACAAAGGCGGAGGTGAGGGAATTGTCCAATGTGTTCGGTCTCCCTACGTGGGATAAACCTTCTTTCGCCTGTCTTGCATCGAGGTTTCCTTACGGAGAAGAGATTACTCCAGAGAAGTTAAAGATGGTGGATGAGGCTGAGACCTTCCTTTTGAGATTAGGGTTCAAGCAGGTTCGAGTCCGCCATCATGGAAATTTGGCCAGGATTGAGATCTATAAGGAAGAGATTGAGCGCCTGATGAATGGGTCATTGAGAGAAGAGGTGGTGAGCCACCTAAAGAAAATTGGTTATCATTATATTACAGTCGATCTTCAAGGCTTTCGCTCAGGATCGATGAACGAGGTGCTGGAAGGAAAGTTTTGAAAAAGGCGCTCTTCGCTGCTCGGGAACATTTTTTCGACAATTCTAAAACTCGCTTCACTGCAAATCCAAAACTCGCTCTTC
>CAZFJD010000149.1:0-8436 GCA_964518775.1 uncultured Syntrophaceae bacterium | reverse complement strand
CTGTGAGAAGACCTCCCCATACGCCTCCCCACTTTCTTTCATTTTCTTCTTCAGTCAGAAATGCTTCATTTGCAGGCGTATCGATCACAGCCACATCGCCAGGCTGAAGCGTTCGAATGAAGGCGATCTCGCCTGCATACGGATTTTCTCGGTAGGATGGAGAGTCAATATTCTGAACGATATGGAAGTCCGCTGTGTGAACGACTCCGAACACCCTCCGTTTGGGGTCTCGTTCTGCTCCTGCAAGGTAGTGGATCTCCAGTGGCAGGTAGTAATGGATAGAACCTGGTTTTTGGATTCCAAGACGGTCAAGGCTGTCGCTCGCATAGGCGGAGTTAACGATAGAAATAGCAAAACGCATCTTCTCGTCTTTAAGAAGTTCTTGATAAGCGATCTTTTCCATCTTCGATCCTCTCTCTCCATCTTGTCACTTATTCATCTTTGCAGCGTTCTCACACCGTTTGATATTGTCTCTCCATGAAAATCCCGGGACAAAGACCGTGGCCAATTTCATACTCTCGTCCCCTGTATTTTTTATTTGATGTTTCTCCCCACCAGAAACCCACAAGGCAACGTCAGTTTCGATCGATACCTCTTCGCCTTCGCAGAGACAGACCCCTCTCCCGTAGACGATGTAGATCAATTCCGGACGATCATGGGCATGATAATCGGTTTGACTGTGCGGATAAATGATCGCATGGGTGAATAGCAATTCCTTTATCCCCCCTTTATCCTCGTCAGGAGAAAAGAGGGTTTTGATGGTCCTTTTAAAAGGCTCTTGTATGGTTACTCCTTCTTCTTCCCATGCTTTGACAAGCTTCATCTTCGACCTCCTTTCGCTCGCCTCTTCCGAAAATTATGTTCAATCGGTGGTTTCATTTCATTCGTGTCGACATTGTTCGTCCCCTTCTCTTCAAATTCTTAATGACCAGGAATATTTTGGATGAGACTTAATTTTTGGCTTCTTTGCTCAGCGGTGAAGGTGCAATCGTTACCTGCTGACGGAGCATCTTCCGCTGGCGTCGGATTGCTGTGATGGTTGTGAAGACGGCCAAGATCAGAATTATCAAGGCGATCGGTCGGGTCACAAGAATTGAAGGATCTCCTCGGGACATCGCCAGGGACCGTCGAAAATTTGACTCCATCATGGCACCGAGAATCTGGGCGAGGACCATCGGAGAGACCGGGTAGCCATAGCGTATCATCAGGTAGCCTAAGAATCCGAAGAAGACGCAAGTGGCAAGGTCATGGAGGGCATTGTTGATGGCGTAAGAACCGACCATGCAACAGATGAAGATCAGCGGCACTAAGAGCTGTCGATTGATGTTGATCACCCTGGCAAAGAAGCGAGCGAAGGTCAGCCCCAGGATCACGAAGATGAGGTTTGCCACGATCATACCGGCGAAGATCTGGTGAACCAAACCGGAATGATCTCGGAAGAGGAGGGGACCGGGCTGTAGGTTGTGGATGGTTAAGGCACCCATGAGGACTGCAGTGGCTGCATCGCCGGGCAATCCCAGCGTGAGCATGGGAAGCATGTCACCACCGGTGCTCGCATTCTCTGCTGTCTGCGGAGCGGCCACGCCCTCTATGACACCAGTGCCGAAAAGCTCTGGATGTTTGGAAGTCCGTTTTGCTTCACTATAACCAACGAAGCAAGCAGTTTCAGCTCCAATTGCAGGTGTGATTCCAACGATCAGACCAATGATGGCGGAGCGGACGAAGGTCACGGAGCACTCTTTCAGCTCACGAAGCTTGGGGAGAATATCCTTCAAGACTGCGCTCACTTTCGGAGCGGTGAGGATAACCTCTACCTGGCGGAAGCCCTCGGAGAGGGCAAAAAGCCCGATCAGCATTGGTACGAAAGAGAATCCCCCAGTTAGCTCGATCAATCCGAAAGTGAACCGGGGGAATCCTCCTATGGGATCGAGGCCGATCATGGCGATAAGGAGTCCAACCGCTCCTGAGATGAAGCCTTTAAGGGGAGACTTCCCAGACAGGGTGACCGTCACCGAAAGCCCAAAGACAGCCAATGCGAAATACTCAGGTGCACTGAACCGGAGCGCGAACAAGGCTAAGATCGGAGCAAAAAAGGTGAGACAGATGGCAGTGAAGGTTCCACCGATGCCAGAGGCTACTGTGGCAATGCCAATTGCCTTTCCTGCCATGCCCTTTTGAGCCATGGGATACCCATCGAAGACAGTAGCTGCTGCTGCAGGCGTTCCTGGTGTCTTGATGAGGATGGATGCAATACCTCCGCCATAGATGGCTCCTGTATAAATGCCGAGAAGCATCACGATGCCGGTAATGGGCGTCATGCCAAAGGTGAACGGAACTAAAAGGGCAATTCCCATGGTAGCGGTCAGTCCAGGAATGGCTCCGATGATAATACCCATGAAGGAGCCCAAGACTAAGGCCACAATGTTGTAACCTGTTAGGACTGTGGCGAAACCTCGAAGGAGGAGATCGAAACTGACCATAGAAACGACTCTCGAGATTTTTTACCGGAAAAAACCTCGCGGCAGCGGCACGTTAAGGATGGTATCGAAGACAGCGTATACAACGACCGGGACTGCGACTGCGAAGAAAACGAGCCGATGCCAGCGCCGTTCCCCCAACACCAAAGCGAAGAGGAACATATAGAAGAATGTGGTGATCATGAATCCGACTCGTTCCACAAGGAGGACGTAAGCTCCAGTGAGAAGAACCACGGCAGCGACTCGCTGGAGATCCTTCCCTTGGAGCTTGCTCTCCAGCGGGAGAGCTCGACCTGTCAGTGCGCGGACAAACAGCATCAAGGCGGCGAAGATCACGCAAACAGCAACCCCTCTGGGGATGAGTGTAGGGCTGCCGATCGTCGCCTCTACAGGCCATCTTCCTGACTCATAGAAGACGTAAAGGCAGATGGGCACGATGATCAGCGAAGCCAGGATATCCGGCTTCTTCATACTCGGGTTGGACATGGAAACCCCGGGTGGTTTCGAGCCGCCACGGATATCCAGGAGGAAGAAGCATCCCTTCTCCCTCCTGGGGCACCGTACGAAGAGCAGGCTACTTCTTCTTTAGGAGACCGACCATCTCTAAGACGGGTTCCAAGGCCTTCTCTATGTTCGCGAGAAATTCTCCGAACTTATCGTATTCGAGGTAGAGACGTGGCAAGGCCAGATCATCCATCAGTTTGATGTAATCCGGATCTTCAGCGGCCTTTCGGAATCCATCGCGAAGGGCCTTGAGCACGTCGGGTGGTGTTCCTTTCGGTACACCGAGGCCGCGCCAGTCGAGAACTGGGTTTTCGATCGGATAGCCTGCCTCTGCCACGGTTGGCACATCTGGGAAAGCCATGTGCCTGGTCACATTGTTAACGGCCAGAATCCTGACCTGTTTCGTCTTATAGAACTGAAGGACCTCGTCCATGCCAGTTGTGGCCACGCTGATATGGCCACCGACGAGTGCAGTTCGGGTGGGCGCGGCGCCGTCAAAAGGCACATAGGTGAACTTTAAGTTATGTTTCTGGGCCAGGGAGGCAGCAGCGAGATGCCAGGCTTGACCTGGGCCCGCATGGCCCACCGTGACCACGCCCGGATGGGTTTTGGTATATTCGATCAGATCTTTCAGGGTTATGAATGGGGAATCCGCCTTCACCGAGATTCCTGCCGGGCTCCGGTTAAGGAGCGCGATCAGGTCGAAATCCCGATAGGAAAGCTCAGCAAGCCCCATGAGCCGGTATGCGCTTAGATGAAACGTGATCACACCGACCGTGTACCCATCCGGCTTGGCCGTGGCCACAGAGTTCATCCCAATGGCGCCGGTGCCGCCGACACGGTTCACAACGTTCAAGTTGACCCCAAAATATTTCTTGGCATTCTTTGCCAACGTACGGGCCAAGGTATCCGTGCCGCCGCCCGCTGCCCATGGACAGACCAGGGTGATGTCCCTCTCCGGGAAGCCCGCTGCCGGGACATAGGTTGGTAGAATGAAGACAAGGGCAAAAATACCAATAACTATAAGACAAAATCTCCTCAACATAAAAACCTCCTTTCTGTGCGCCGGCCACCCGGCGCATTTTGTGATGTGATAGGATGAAATTGGTTCTTAATCTGAGGAAATGATATGAAAAAGAAATTTGGTTGTCAATAAAGAATATCGTTGACAAAAGGCCTTTGTTTTAATATTAAATGGAATGCTTTAATAGTGAAATAGTTTGCCATATGCAAGGTAGATATCTGATCAACTCCATCATCCGTGCCTGCAACGCCTTGAAATGCTTTTCAAAAGAGAAGGCCCATTTTAGGATCAGCGAGCTCTCCCGCGAGCTTCACCTTGATCGAAGCACGACCTACCGGATTCTTCTTTCCTTGGAGAAGTGTGGCCTCGTGGAGAAGGATAAAAGAACAGGGGGATATTCCTTAGGAATGGCTGCTTTTGAGATTGGAAACACCTACTTGAGCAGACTGGATTTCATTCAGATATCTAAACCCGTTATGGCTGATCTGGCCATGAAGGTCCAGGAGACTGTCCACCTTGCAGTCTTGAGTGATAAGGAGATCGTCTATGTGGATAAGGTCGATTCCCCTCGAAGCTTAGGAGTGATGTCGAAGATCGGTCAGAGGGCGCCCGTCTACTGCACTGCCTTGGGGAAAGTTTTATTAGCGTTTCAGGTGGAGGAGGAGTTGGGTCGAATTGTCAATGGAATAAGATTGAAACCTTTTACGAAAAATACCCTCACCTCGAAAAATCGATTGATCAAAGAATTGAAGGAGATAAGAAACCGGGGATATGCCTTGGATCAGAGGGAATATGAACTGGATGTGGAATGTATTGGCGCACCGATTAGGAACCATTTGGGAGATGTGATTGCAGCCCTTAGCATCTCCGGTCCGCAGAGAAAGATCAATACTTCTCATGAAAAGCAATATATAAGTCAGGTGGTGAAGGCAACGGGTCTGATTTCCACCAAGATGGGTTACGTGGAGGACACTAAATAAAGATTTTGATTTTGTAGGAGGCTCATGAAGCTTGGCAGTTTTGAGATAGGTGGAAGGAGAAGGCTGGGAGCCTTTGAGAATGGATGGGCCATAGATCTGAACGCAGCCTATGGTTCACTTTTAAAAGAAAAAGGTATGAGTGAACCGGAGGCTAAGGCCAACCTTTCACTTCCAAATGATCTACTCTCTTTCATTGAAAGACAGGAGATCTCGATGTCTGCGGCGAAAGGGGCCCTCGATTATGTAAGACATAAGAATTATCGACTCCCGGAGTCTGTCTATCCGGTTTCACAAGTCACCTTCAGGGCTTCCCACAGACCTCCAAAAATTGTGTGCACAGGAACGAACTACGAGGACTATCGGAGAATCATCGGGATTCCTTTCTCACCCGTTCCTCTTGTCTTTCTAAAATCGCCTTCTGCCGTCATCGGTCATGAGGAGACGATCTACCTTCCCACTGGATATGGAATCTTTTATCACGAATGGGAGTTCTCCTGTGTCATCTCAAAAAGATGTAAAAAGGTTCCAAAGGAGAGGGTAAAAGAGGTCATTTTTGGATATACCATCGTCGATGATATCACGGCAAGGTCTCTTGAAGCCACCAACCGTGAATTTCAACCGTGGGGAAAAAATATGGATACCTTTGCCCCAATGGGACCTTGGATCGTTACACCTGATGAGATGCCCAAGGATATCTATAAGCTGAAAACGTTAAGAAGACTCAATGGAAAGGTCGAGTGTGAATCGAACACCTCCAATATGAGATTGGGCTTTGGGGAAATTATCGAATTCGTGACAAACTTCTGGACCTTAGAACCGGGAGATGTGGTGACCACAGCGACTCCTCCAGCGGGCCCATTTAAACCAGGGGATGTGATTGAAGCAGAGATCGAGGGGATCGGGATTTTGAAAAATCCTGTAGAGGCCATCGAAGTGGACCCGAAGTATGCCCAGCTGATCGATTTGAAAGACATTGTTTAAGGGGTAATCTTCGATGAATAATTTATTTTGAATGGGAATTACTTGGTACCCAATCTAAGCGATTCGGCATCCCTAAAGGAGAGCAGGAATGCCTCAAAGTCTTTTAGAATGCGATTTTTTTCTTAAGTGAGGTCAAAACCTTTTCATTACATCAAACGGGTGAATGGTTAATCAGGTCTCGATAGTTCTTCGACATTGAGAGGTATTCGCTCTAAAAGCCTTTTCAGCATCCCTGCTCTCCATAGAACTTATGAGAATCGCTCAATTTAGGTGGTAAATATTCTGTCTGGAAAGCCGATAGCCTTGGAAGAGGTAGAAGGAGAAGGGGGGATCTTCTATGAGGTGACGTTGCCTCAGTCTCCCCAAGAGAGGATCAAGAACCGTTTAAAAATGAAAGGAGGGAACTTATGAGAACCGTAGGCTTAAACCCGACAATGTTTTTTCTGGTCTTTGGATTGCTTCTGCTGTGCCTTACTTTACAGAGTGGTAGCGCCTATGGCCAGGCGGGGAAGATCATCCTCAAGAAATATCCTGACCTAAAAATAGGCTTCACCACCACTAATTTCCTGAACCTCCTGCCGGTGAGTGTGGAGAATAAGAAAAAGCTAATCGACTATGCTGCTGAGCAGGGATATACCTGGATTGAGCTCCGGGATCCCAATGCTGATTTAACGCCGGCCAATTGCAGGGAGTTGGCCGCGTATGCCAAGAACAAGGGGATTGAGGTTGGCTATGCCATTCAGAAAGGGCTTTTGGATAAGGATTTTGGAGAGACCTTTTCCCGTGGCTTAGCCAACGCGACAGTTTTTGAAGGCCCCAAGACCATTCGTGCCCTGGGCTCCGGAGCCGAGTTTCAGGATGCTAAGAAGAAGACTTGGACTTTAGAGGAACTTTACCGTGCTGTAAAAATTGCAAATATGGCTGGGAATAGGGCAAAGCAGCTTGGTCTGCAGCTTGTGGTGGAGAATGCTTTTGAGGCACTCAAAGGCGACGGCATTTCCGGTTTCGGTACCACTGAGTTTTTCGCCAATGTCAACCGGAATGTGGCCCTCCAATTGGATACAGCCAACCTATTCGCCGTTTCCAGGGTGTGCGCGGCCCCGGAGGATGCCAAGAAGTTCTTGGAAAACAATATCGGCAAGCTGGCCTACATCCATCTCAAAACTTCTACTCCGGAGCACAAGGTTTCACCTATTCTGGGGGATAACGAATTGGGCTTCGAGATCGTTTTTGAGCTGATGCAAAAGAACAGGATCACTTGGGTAGCTATTGAGCTGCCTGGTGCAAAGACTTTGGAGGAAGCAAAGGGGAACCATGAAAAGAGCATCAAGTACCTGATAGAGAAATATTAATTAAGAACCAGGTCTAACGGTTGGTCTACAGGCTCTGTTCTCCTATCATCGGGGCAGGTTCGTCCGTTCGATCCGCTGCGATTTCAATCTGATCTCGCCGGGGGAAGTCCAGCGATTGACGGAAGGGAAGATCATGAAGGTCTGGCGCTGAAGGGTAAGAAAGGAATGGAAAATGATTCTTGAGAAATTTAGTTTGAAAGGGAGAAGTGGGATCGTGACAGGAGGAGGATCGGGGATTGGGAAAGCCATTGCTAAGGGTCTGGTGCAAGCAGGAGCCGAGATAGTCATTGTCGGTCGAAATAAGGAGAAATTGGAAGAGGCAGCGGATGAGATCCGGCCATTTGGTGGGCCTGTCATTCCCGTTCAAGCCGATATTTCAAAAATGGAAGACATCTGGAGTCTTGTCGATCGGACGGTGAAGGAGTTTGGGAAGATCGATTTTCTTTTTAATAATGCAGGAATTATCTGGCGTGCTCCTTCTGAAGATTTCATGGAAAAAGATTGGGACGAAGCGATGAATATCAATCTGAAAGGTCCCTTCTTCCTTGCCCAGGCAGTGGCAAGAGTGATGATCTCACAAAAGCGGAAGGGAAAGATTATCAATACCTCTTCCCTCATCGCTGTTCAAGGTGGAAAGCGAATACCCGCTTATGCGGCCAGCAAAGGGGGATTGAATCAAGTCACCAAATCAATGGCAAATGACTGGGCAAAATATAATATCCTGGTGAATGCGATTGGGCCCGGTTATGTAAAGACAGAATTTACAGAACCGCTCCGAAAGGATATGGGACGTTATACTGAACTAACGAATAGAATTCCCTTGGGTCGCTGGGCAGATCCAGAGGATCTGGTTGGAGCGGCCATTTTTTTGGCCTCTGATGCATCGGACTATATTACAGGGCAAACCATTTTTGTGGATGGAGGATGGTTGAGTACGTAACGTCAAATTCGAAGCACGAAATTCGAAACAACTCAAATCAAGTTAGATTAAGAGAAGAAGGAGGCATAAAATCATGGCTTATGTTTGGCTATTCAGAGGGACTCATCGGGTTCAGGGAAGGAAGAGGATCATTCATCAATATAATACGGGCCTTGAATTTCTGAGGTATGGTCGCATC
>CAZFJD010000148.1:0-8465 GCA_964518775.1 uncultured Syntrophaceae bacterium | reverse complement strand
GGCGAAAGATATACAGCAAAGCGAAGACTGAGAAGCACTGGAAGTTCTGGGGGCTCTGGGGGCTGTACTGTCATATCTGTAAGAAGGAAGTCACGAATGGGGTCCGAATGGGGTCAAGTCTTGAATCTTCACATTTCCAAAAGATGTCATCATCCCTAAAAAGTTGGCCAGGATTTCCCCGGCGAAACCTTCTGCATCCTCAAAAGAAGGAATTCGGTGAATACCGAATAAGATGATTAGTTCTATCGTGCCCACTTCCCTTTAAAGCATAAATAGCCAGCGCCAATCAAGTCCCTAGGTTCATTTGTATTATTCCCACATTTGTGGTAACATTATTTTTGGAGGTGAGAAGAATGAGGTTTGTCGGAGTGAGAGAATTTAAACAAGATGTCGTGAAATATTTAAACGAGGGCAACGAGATTGTTGTCATGAAACGGAAGAAACCCATTGCGCGCCTTACTCCTGTGCGGAAAGACAGCCCGGAGATTATTCTTCTTGAGATTGGTAGGGTCTTGAGTGAGGCAGGTATATCAAAAAAAGATGCCCTGAAGGCCCTTGATCGGGCAAGGCAGAAGATCTATGGCTAAGATTGTGATCGATGCCAATGTGGTTATCTCAGCTGCCTTTGGTGGCAAGCCTTTGGAAGCAGTGAATAGGGCAATGGAAGATCATGAGGTTTATTTGTCTCCATCGATTGAACGAGAATTGCATGAAACCGTTGCAGGACTTTCCAAAAGACTTTCAGAAATCCAAACTTCCTTTCTCCGCGAAAAAATCGAACAGTTATTAGGTCTCGCAAAGCGCATTTCTGTTTCAACTCATGTCGTTCTATCAAGAGATGCCAAGGACGATCATTATCTTTCCCTATGTAAAGAGGCAAGTGCCGATTTTCTAATTACCGGAGATAAAGATTTGTTGAGCATCCCTAAAGAAACTCTTGAGAAAAATGGAATTTTATGCTCGGCTGTTTCCCCCCATCAGTTTTTAGAACATAGTCTGTGAATTCTTTCCGGGGAGGCTTGGAATCAGGCTTAAATAAGTATTTATGGATTGACCAGTGATAAACTTCGCTATATTCTCGACCCCAAGGATATTTACGGCCATGATTTCCCTATCGAAACCTTCCGCATAGCCTTGAGGTCAAAGCTGAACTATACACTTTAGAAGTTGTAGACTTCCCCGGCGAAACCTTCCGTGTCCTCAAGGAAAAAAGAAGAGAAGCAGTACAGCGAATACTACACCTGCCGCCTATCTTAGAACGAATGGAAATAAGAAATAGGAACTGAAAAGTCCGAAAAGGCCCTGTTTTCAAAAAAGGCCCTGCTTGCAACAAGCCAAACCCGACTAAAGCAGGTCTTTGTTGATCTCGATCTTTGCTTTGGCCCGTAGTTGTTGAAGCCAATTCTGGAAAAATTCCTCTTGCTTCTGATAGACGAGCCTTCTTTGAAGGTTCTTCTTTACCGATTGAAATTTGCTTTGGTCTGCAGGTTCCAAGGCCGATAATCCCAGAACAAAATATCCATCCTTTGTCCGGAGGACTTCCTTGGGAGTAGGGCTCTTTTCTGTCATTGAAGAGAGGGCGGTCACGAACTCTCCAACCGGTCCGATCTTGGGAACCATTCCTCCGGCACGAGTAAAAAGACCTGTCTCTTCCACTTGTAACCCTCGATCCCTCGCCACCTCTTTAATGTTCTTGCCTGAGCGAATCTGATTGAGAAGATCTTCTGCAACCTGACGAGCCTTCTCCTCACCTTTCACTCCAGTAACTTTCTTCTTTACCTCCTCTTTTACCTCTTCCAAGGGAGGGATTCGTGATTCCTTCTTATCGATCAATTTCAGGATATAGAAATTGGGTGGGATGTTGACCACAGGAGAGATCTCTCCAACTTTCAATGAGAAGGCGCTCGAATGAAAGGAGGGATGCTTACCGACCTCAGGGATCTCATCGCCTTCTTTGAAAAAGGCTGTAGTCTTGATCGAAATTCCCTTCTCTCGTGCGTATCCTTCCAAATCTCGACTCCGAAAAAGCGAGTAGAAGGCATCGTCGGCTTTGCGGGAGGCTTCGCTTCTCGCCTTCTCTCTCTTCAATGTCTGAAGGATCTGTTCTTTTACCTCTTCGAGAGACTTCTGTTTCTCGTCGACTGCGTCCTCCACTTTAAAGATATAGAAACCGTCTCTTCCTCTTGTCACAGCGCTTAGCTCCCCCGCATTCATTGAAAAGAGAGTCCTTTCGATCGACTCATCGGCCGTTCCTCTCTGAACCCATCCCATATCGCCTCCTTTGGAGGCAGTATTTGACTGAGAATATTGCTTTGCCAATGAGCTGAAGTCCTTCGTCTTCTTGGCCTTCTCCAGAATTTCCTCTGCCTTCTTCCTCTTCTCGTCCATTCGATCGGGTGAGTCTTCGGTGCTGACTTTGACCAAGATCTCCTTCGCCCTCACCTTTTTCGGCATCTTGAATCGCTCCTTCTGAAGATCGTAATATCGCTTGATCTCATCGGACGATACCTGGGCTCTCCCTTCAAAATCGGAAGGACGAAAGATGAGATATTCGATCTGGAGAAACGCTGGGACTCTAAACTCCTCTTGATGTTTCTGAAAATAATCCTTCAGCTCCACTTCGTTCACAGTGATCTGCAGTCTAAAGGACTCCGGGCTAACCTTCACAAAGGTAAGGTTGATCCGCTCATTCTCAAAGAGATAAGTCTCCAGTGCCTCCTCTTCAGAAACCTTTCCTCCGTTCAGTCTGATCAAGTTTGTCACTTTCGAAAGAAGGAGGCTCTCTCGCTGAATTCGTTCGAATTCCTCTGCACTCATCCGGTTCAAGCGAAGAAACCTCTCATAGATACGTTGGTCAAATTGGCCATTGACCTGAAAGGAGGGGACGGATTCGATGGCCTCCCTCAGTTCATCATCATGGATTTCGAGTCCAAGACGTGCCCCCTCCTGAAGGATAAGGACTCGGGCCACGAGATCGTTCAGAATCTTCTCTCTTAGGCGAAGTTCTTCTATCATCTTCTCAGAAAAGGCCGGACCTAAGGCATCTCGATACTGTTTCAGGACGTTCTGATAGGCGTCACCAAAATCCTTCATTTCGATAACGACCCCGTCCACCTTGGCTGCATAGGTATGTCTCTTTTCTCGGATGAGGGAATAGCCTCCCCATGAGATAAATGTGACAGCCACCAAGATCAGAATGCCTCGAAGCATCCAGGACGTTGCATGTTCTCTGAGTATCCGCAACATAAAGATCTCCTTTTAATGATCCCTGCCTCCCACAAATCAGAGGTGACACGAACGGAAGGCTTACCCCGCATCCAGTAAAACCCCGTGTTTTCAGATAAGGTGCGGGGCTTACCTATTATTAAACAATCGAGATTAAAAAGACAAGAGCCGCCTGTTGAATCCGGGTAACTCGCACGGAAGAGTGAAGGATTGCTTAGAAAATAAAAGTATATCGTCCAAAGGTAACGGTAAAGATGCCCGTATCGTCATTCGGTTACGGTGTTCGTCTTCTAAATCTTTAACCGTAACCATTTGACGATATACGAAACGGGCTTCGTAACCTTAACCGAAACCTATGAACTTGATTAATTTTTATGGTTCGAGGGTGACGTAGCCGTCACGAAGAATTACGGCGAGGAAATGAATCTTCTTGAATCGAATTGAGGTATTTGTTAATATAGATTAGTTTCATTCCGACCATGGCCAGGGGGTGACATCGTTAGGATGTCGCCCCGATGGGTTGCAAGAAGATATCATGCCTGGTGGGGGTACGGTTTAGCTCCAGGGGTTTGAGTAAGCTGAGGAGAGAGGTATGGTATTCGATTCACTGTGGGGGTTATTTTCAACCGATCTTGCCATCGATTTAGGAACTGCGAACACGGTAGTCTATGTCAAAGGCAAAGGGATTGTCTCTTCTGAGCCCTCTGTGGTTGCTGTTCAGAGAGATTCCAGGGGGGAAAAGCGGATCCTGGCAGTCGGCCGGGAGGCCAAGGAGATGTTGGGCCGAACCCCGGGAAATATCTTTGCCATCCGGCCGATGAAGGATGGGGTGATTGCTGATTTTGAAATCACGGGTGAGATGCTCCGGTATTTCATTGCTAAGGTCCATAACCGAAAGGCCTTGATTCGACCCCGCGTGGTCATCTCCGTTCCCTCTGGTATTACGCCTGTGGAGAAGCGGGCGGTTCGGGAATCGGCCCAATCTGCTGGAGCAAGAGAGATCTATCTCATCGAAGAGCCGATGGCTGGAGCCATTGGCGCTGGGCTGCCGATCACCGAAGCCTCCGGGAATATGATCGTCGATATCGGAGGAGGGACAACAGAGGTGGCCGTCATCTCTCTGTCTGGTATTGTGACGAGTCAATCCATCCGTGTCGCTGGCGATAAGATGGATGAGGCTATCGTCCAGTACGTCAAAAGGAAGTATAACCTCCTCATCGGCGAGCGGACGGCCGAGTTAATCAAGATTAGTATCGGTACCGCTTATCCTGAAGAGAATCCCCAAGCGATCGAGGTTAAGGGAAGGGACCTGGTGACAGGGATTCCAAAGACCCTTGAGATCAATAGTGAAGAAATCCGAGAGGCTCTGGCTGAATCGATCAATATGATCATCGATACGGTCCGGATCACCCTCGAAGAGACGCCGCCGGAATTGGCTGCCGATATTGCAGACAAAGGGATCGTCCTGGTAGGGGGAGGAGCCCTCCTGAAGAACTTGGATGTCCTTCTCCGGGAGGTGACAGGCCTGCCCATCACGATTGTCGACGATCCCCTCTCAGCGATTGTTTTGGGCGCAGGGATGGTCCTGGATAACGAGGAGCTACTTCGTAGCGTGACATTCCAATATTGAAGATTGATGAGGATCCGCGGCCTTTTCCTCTTCCGAAGATATAGCCTTCTCACGTTCATCATCATCCTTCTGTTATCCACCCTCATTCTCATATCCTTGAGAGTCAAACAGCGAAAGGAGATCGATTTTTTCGATGCCCTCTTGATGGAGATCTGCGCGCCGTTTCAAAAGGCCTCCACGTTCGTCACCAAGACCGTCCAGGGTGTCGTTGAAGACTATCTTTTCCTGTTCCATGTTCGGAAAGAAAACGTCATGCTTAAACAGAAGATGGCCGATCTCCAGAGAGAGAGCCATCAATTGAGGGAGATGGCATTGGCGAACCAACGTCTTCAGAAACTCCTCCAATTTCGGGAAAAGATTGCCTCTCCCGTCGTTGCCGCTGAAGTGATTGGCCAAGATCCATCCTCTTGGTTCAAGAGTGTGACCATCGATAAAGGGGAGAAGGATGGGATACGAAAGGGAATGGCCGTCATCTCTGCGGAAGGGGTAGTCGGCCAGATCCTCAAGACCGCTTCGAATTACTCGACTGTGCTCCTCATTACGGACTACAATAGTGCCATCGATTCCATCATCCAGAGGACCCGAGCAAAGGCGATTGTGGAAGGGAAGGGAGAGAACCGATGCCAACTGAAGTACCTTCTTCGGACGGAGGAGGTGGGGGTTGGCGATACCGTGGTCACCTCCGGCCTAAGTGGAAATTTCCCGAAGGGGTTGATGGTGGGTGAGGTTCGAAAAGTCGATAAGAAGGGCCACGGCGTCTTTCAATATGCTGAATTGACGCCCAGTGTGGATCTGACGAAGCTGGAGGAGGTTCTTGTCATCACCCAATCTCCTCTGCCTCTCAAAGATGAAAGGGAAAAGAAGGCAAGGAAAGCTCCATTGAGGATGGAAAAGAAGAGATGAAGCGGATTTTTCTTCCCCTTTTATTGGGGGTGATTTTTCTAACACTGCAGACAACACTCTTGGCATCTCTCCCCATTCAAAGGATCAGACCGGATCTTGCCTTGATCCTCACCCTCTATTTAGGCTTCTTCTACCCTCCGATGGTTGGTGGCGCCATCGCCCTTTTTATGGGACTTCTCATGGATCTGTTCTCTGGAAATTCTTTCGGCCTCTACACCTTTTCCAGGCCGCTCGTCTTCTATGTCGCCCATTTTTTCAAAGGCCGGTTCTATCTCGAAAGTTTTTCGTCCCAATTTCTCTTTGTCTTTATCTCCGGCCTGGTTGAAGGTCTGCTTCTCATCGTCCTTCTTGGCATCCTCAATCTGGGCCCGCTCGGTCATTTCGATCTCGTATTTTTCACCTTCCTCCTTCCCCAGTCGGCCTTCACCGGTTTCATCACGCCTATCCTCTTTTTTCTGATCCATAAGATCTCTTTGTATTGCTCCGTGAGCACGGAGTCGGAATGAGGGGGAGAGAATAGACCATGATGGAATTGAACACCCAAAGGTTGGAAGAGTTCAAAGGAAGGCATAAATATTTTGTCATCTTTTTGGGAATGGCCTTCTTCGTGATCTTTGTCCATCTTTGGTACCTTCAGGTGATCAAGGGGAGTGAACTCCGACGGTTGTCTGAGAATAATCGGATCCGGATTCGGGAGAACCCTGCTGACCGAGGGATGCTCTTGGATCGGAAGGGGCGCGTTCTGGCCCACAACCGCCCCTCCTTCGAGGTTTCTGTCATCCCAGAAGACCTGAAGGTCAATCCAGAAGTCCTGACCAAGGTTGGAGCGATGCTCGATATGGAGGAGGAGGAGATTCAGAACAGACTGCAAAGCCCGAAGCGGCGGCCTCCTTTCAAGCCAGTAAAAATCAAATCGGATATTAATTGGAATGAACTTGCGCTTCTTGAATTTAACCGAGTCCATCTTCCTGGCCTCATCGTCGATGTGAGGCCAAGGAGGACTTATAATTATGGCGATCTGGCCTCCCATCTCATTGGGTATCTCGGAGAGGTGGATGAAGGCGATTTGAAACAGTCAAGGGATGCGCCATATCGAATGGGTGGTCTGATTGGAAAATATGGAGTCGAGTATCGATGGGAGGCTGATCTCAAGGGATTGGACGGAGGTCGCCAGATCGAAGTGGACGCGCTGGGAAGGGAGATCAAGCCCCTCCGGAGTGTCGAACCCTTTCCGGGAAACAACGTCCTCCTGACCATCGACCTTGAACTCCAGAAGGCTGCGGAAGAGGCCTTCCAGGATAAGAGCGGAGCCCTGATCGCCATGGACCCTCGAAACGGTCACATCTGGGCGATGGTGAGCAAGCCTTCGTTTGACCCAAACCTCTTTGCCAGGATTATCTTGCCAGAGGAATGGAAATCGCTCATGGAGAACCCTCGTCACCCGCTGCAAAACAAAGGGATTCAGGGTCAATACCCTCCCGGTTCCGTATTCAAAATCATCACCGCCATTGCTGGGTTGGAAGCGGGGATCATCACCCCGAATACACAGATGACGTGTACCGGTATCTATCCTTATGGGAATCGAGATTTCCGGTGTTGGAAAGAAAGAGGACATGGAACGCTCAGCCTTCATCGGGCCATTGTTGAATCGTGTGATATCTATTTCTATCAGGTGGGGCTGAAAGCAGGGGTCGATCTGATCGCTCATTACGCCAATGAGTTTGGCCTGGGACAAACGACAGGGATCTCCCTCCCCCACGAAAGATCAGGAATCGTCCCCTCCACCTCTTGGAAGAAGAAACGTTCTGGGGTTCCATGGTATAGTGGGGAAACCCTTTCCCTTGCGGTCGGTCAAGGATATCTCAACACCACACCGTTACAGCTTCTTGCGCTTATCTCGGCCATCGCCAACGGGGGCACACTTTACCTTCCTCAGGTTGTGGAACGGGTCGAAAATATTTATGGGACTGTTTTAAGGGAGTATCCACCGGCTGAGAAGAGGAGGGTTGACGTCTCTGAAGAGACGTTACGTATCATCCGTGAAGCCCTGATGGGTGCGGTCAACCAGCCCCATGGGACTGGATGGGCTTGCGCGCTTAAAGACGTCAAGGTAGCAGGAAAGACCGGGACAGCCCAAGTGATCAGGATGGCACCTAATTTTAAAAAGGGAGATATGGATCGGATGCCGCTTAAATTTCGAGATCATGCATGGTTCGTGGCCTATGCTCCATTTGAGAACCCTGCCATATCGATTGCTGTCCTTGTTGAGCATGGGGGTTACGGAGGTGCAGCCGCAGCACCCATCGCCAAGAAGGTCATCGAAAAGTATCTCGGCCTCGCATCCTCACCTCCTCCCAGGATATCGGAGTCTGAGCAGTATGATTGACCGACGCCTCTTCACCCACTTCGATTGGACATTGTTGGGGATCGTTCTTCTGCTGGCCTCGATCGGCATCGTCAACCTTTACAGCACGACGTCAATCGGAGAAACGGGGGGCACTCCCCTCTATCTTAAGCAGATCTTCTGGTTGATTATCGGTTTGGGGGTCATGATCATCATCGCCTTTGTCGAATACCGCTTCTATTCGGATTTCGCTTATATCATCTACGCGATCGCTTTGATCCTCCTCGTTGCGGTATTGGGTTACGGCATCATCACCTCAGGTGCCCAGCGATGGGTCAAGATTGGCCCGATCTCCTTTCAACC
>CAZFJD010000147.1:0-8495 GCA_964518775.1 uncultured Syntrophaceae bacterium | reverse complement strand
CCGAAGGGTCTTTGGACGTCACGATCCCAAGGAACGCTATCAAGGAAAAGCCCCTTGGAAAGATAGAAGTCAACCTGGTCTACGTCCCCTCTCCTCTTAAACGAGAGACATTGACTTTGTCTGAAAAGGTTGAATAGTCCCTGATATTCACACACGGGGTTAAGGAGAGAGGCATTATTTCAACCACTACATTTTGGAACGGAAATCTGTTGTTTCAAACTATTGCCAATTTACCTGTGATATACACATTCTGTTTGTCATATCGCAGGGCCATGGGAGCGCAGACTAGGCCGTTGCCCATGGGGAGAGGCTATTAGGTCCGTTGTCTTAAAGAGATATCTTAAACATCTAGGTCGTCTCGGGGAAAAGGGTGGAACAATCGATTCAAGATGAAAAGAGATGCTATGAAAACGATCCTATTCATCGATGAATCCGAAAGTTATAGATTTCTCCTCGGAGAGGGGTTGTCAGAAGAGGGGTATAAAGTTCTTACTGCAGACAGCAATGAAGAGGCGTTGTCAAAATTCAGAGGGACAAAACCAAGTCTCATAATTTTGGAGTTTAAACAGAAAAATGCGGGGGAAGAGTCCTTTAAGAAATTGAAGGAGCAATACCCAAACATTCTATGGATTGGATATTCCACATTTATTCGATGCCCGGATGAATTTAGAAAATGGATCGATTTCTATTTACCAAAATCAGGAGACATAGACGAATTGAAGGCGCTGATCAGATGTATTAGAACCGCCGGTTTGATGAAATCCGGTTAGACAGTGAAGGGGTTGTTTACCATGGAAAGATGGAGATGGTTATTGATACCTATGGTCATAGTTGGAATGATCGTTTTTGCACTTTCCATCTATTCTCCATAGGAAGGCTTTTTACAAAAGGAAATGAGAGATTTGGCCCCCCCAAGAAATGAGGTTGGCCAAACGAAAAGGAATTTCCATATTCACAGCCCCGCTTCGGGCAGACCCAAAAAAGATTTCAATAATAATTTACGAAGAAGACAACGATGAAGATGGAGCAAATCCGATTGAAGGCGAGAGCCTTAGGAATCAAAACAAAGGGAGTGAGAAAAAATG
This sequence comes from uncultured Syntrophaceae bacterium, assembly GCA_964518775.1. Classification (GTDB taxonomy): domain Bacteria; phylum Desulfobacterota; class BSN033; order BSN033; family UBA1163; genus JACAEX01. The sequence continues at coordinate 7,410 of CAZFJD010000147.1, read as the reverse complement.
ATTTGATTCGGGAGATCAAGAAAAAAGGAGGGAAATTTCGATTGCTTCGGTACGGCGAAAGATTATTGCGACCATGGAATTGCTGTTTTAGGGAGGACTGTTTGACTTCGGTCCGAAATTTCAAACGGCTGCTCGGAGAGACAGCCATGCATATTATCAAAAACGCCGATCGGCCTTTGTTTTTGTGTCAATGATCCTAAGTGGGTAGTAAGGAAATTACTTCTGCAGTAGATACCATTATTGTAAGAGGGAGAGATGCCACGCATATTGGTTGGTACGATTAACAATATGGTTTTTGTTGCAATTAGGGAATCAGGCTATTTTGTCATGAACATCGAAGACACAGAACGGTTCATAGAAGCCCTGCAACGATCTATCAACACACTAAAGGAAGTTAAAGAAACAGGAGGAATGTCCAATGCAGTTGGGCATAGTTAGGAGGTAAAAGGTTTTTATAAACTAATGAGCCTCCTCTATCTCAACTTTACGGATGGTGGTGAAGAATTTATGAAGCTAACTCTCGATGTTAAAGAACACTAAGGCCTCACCTTAGTGAGATTATCATAATTATTGTTTTCGTTCCAATTGGTTACAATTTTGGGTCAAACCAAGAGGAGGTTGTTTTCGATGCAAAGGAAGCCGAGTGAGAAAGAAGAAGAGTATTTTGCAAGGATGGAATTTGAAAAGAGAAAGAAGGCCGAAGAAGAAAAACAGAAGAAACTTGCAGAGGAAGAAAAGAAAGAACTTAAGGAACTTCATTATATGAGGTGTCCAAAGTGTGGTATGGGACTCATCGAGATCGATTACAGAGGGATCCGGATTGACAAGTGTTCGGCATGTGAAGGTGTATGGCTTGATGCCGGAGAGCTCGAGGCAGTGTGGAAGCTTGAAAAGACAGGGTTCGATAAATTGTTCAGTGTATTTAAGAGGTAATTCCTCCGCCGTGCATATTGCAAGGTTGCAGGTACGACCTCGATGATGGTTGGAGTATGGGAGGGTTACCTAAGCCCTCATGAAACGATTGAGAATTCTCGCGGGAACCAGAATTGCGTTAGAATTGTAAGTTAAAATGGAAAGCCTTCCCGATTTAAGTTTCGGATAATTTTAGAGGTTGTATTTATGAAAGAATTAGTAAGAAAGATTGTTCACGCAATAGTGGATTATCCGGAGGAGGTTGATATAGAAGAGATTAAAGGACTCAACACAGTGATTCTTGAGATCAAGGTTTCTAAACGGGATGTTGGAAAATTGTTGGGGAGAAAAGGAAGAAATATTACTGCCTTGAGAAACATAGTTTCAGCCGCTGACAAAGGGAAAAGGCACCACATCATAAATGTAATTGAATAAAAGGTCAATTCTCTTCACGTGCCATCGATGTCACAAAAAGGAGGGAGCGGAACATTATGCAAGTACTCATCTAAGAGATAAATCTCCTCACTTTTGCTTCCTTTCGCTTCCATTTTCGAAGATGCGGAATCAAGCCGCCATCCCTGATCAGGTCCTGCATGAAGGGTGGGATGGGTTTGGCAAAAAATTTTCTCCTTTGGGTGAGATCGAAGATTTCGCCCGTCGCAAGGTCCACGCGAACCCGATCCCCTTCCTGTATCGCCTCCCACGCCTCAGGAGATTCGAGCAGAGGGAGGCCGAGGTTGAGCCCATTTCGGTAGAAGATTCTGGCAAAGGTCTTTGCGATGATACAGGAGATCCCGGCCGCCTTCAGGACGAGGGGTGCATGTTCTCGGGATGAACCGCAACCGAAATTCTTTCCAGCTAATAGGATGTCACCCTTCCTGACCTTTTGAAAAAAATCAGGCCTCTCATCCTCCATCACATGTTTTGCCAGTTCCTTCGCATCGGGCTGATTGAGGTAACGAGCAGGAATGATGGCATCCGTATCGATATCCGAACCAAACTTCCAGATCCTTCCATTTATCTTCATCGATATCTCATCTCAAAATAATTCCGCAGACCCGAAAAAGTCTCCCCTCCCCTGGTGGGAGGGGATGAAGGGGAGGGGGAGATTGAATCTTTCCATTCACCCCCACCCTCGCCCTCCCCCGTCAAAGGGGGAGGGAAATATAGCTTTATCTCCCATCAATTCCATTTTCTTGAACTTTTATGGCTTATGACCTCATCCGGATGGCAGATTCTTCCCTTGATGGCACTCGCCGCAGCAACCGCAGGGCCGCAGAGATAGATTTCGCTTTCCGCATGACCCATCCTTCCGCGGAAATTGCGATTGGTCGTTGAGAGTCCTCTTTCTCCTTTGGCCAAAATCCCCATATGGCCTCCGAGGCAAGGACCACAGGTGGGTGGACTGACCACTGCTCCCGCGGAAATAAAGATTTCCATGAGCCCTTCCTTCAGGGACTGACGATAAATCTCTTGTGTCGCAGGAATGACGATGAGCCGTAAGGAGGAGGCGATCTTTCTTCCTCTTAAGATCTTGGCTGCGACACGGAGATCTTCAAGATAACCATTGGTGCAGGAGCCGATCACGACCTGATCGATCTCGATCTTTCCGATCTCTCTCACCTCCTTCACGTTTGATGGAATGTGAGGAAGTGCGACCTGGAGGCCGATCTTGGAGACATCGTATTCGTGCACGTCTGCGTAATGAGCATCTTGATCACTTCGATAGATTCGATAAGATCTTCTTGCCCGAGACTTTATAAAATTGAGGGTGATCTTATCCGGCTCCATGATGCCGCTCTTTCCGCCGGCCTCGATCGCCATATTGGCCATGGTGAACCGGCTGGCCATAGAGAGGGCTTGGATGGCTTCGCCACAAAACTCCATGGCCTGATAGAGGGCGCCGTCCACGCCAATGTCACCAATGGTGAAAAGGATCAGATCCTTTCCTGAGACCCAGGGATTGAGCTTTCCGTAATAGATGAGTTTGAGGCTTTCTGGAACCTTAAGCCAGAGCCTTCCAGTGGCCATGGCCGCTCCGAGATCTGTGCTACCCACACCGGTCGAAAAGGCACCCAGCGCTCCATAGGTACAGGTGTGACTGTCAGCCCCGATCACCACATCTCCGGGAAGGACGAGCCCCTTTTCGGGCAGAAGGGCATGTTCGATCCCTGCTTCTCCAATTTCAAAGAAATGGGTGAGATGATGGGCCTTTGCAAACCTTCTCAGGACCTGACACTGTTCTGCGGAGAGGATGTCCTTGGCAGGCGTAAAGTGATCGGGAACGAGGACGACCCGATCCCGGCGAAAGACCTTTTCTGCCCCGATCTCTTGAAAGGCCTGAATCGCAAGGGGAGCGGTAATATCGTTTCCAAGGGCAAGATCGATCCGGACCGTGAGAAGTTCGCCAGGAGAAACCTTTCTCTTATTCACATGGACGGCCAGGATCTTTTCCGTGATCGTCATCGGTGGGGTTTTGGCCATGATTACATCCCCACCAACTTCTGTTTCCTGAACTCCATTTTATTGAGGGCATTGATATAAGCCTTGGCGCTGGCTACGATGACATCTGTATCTGCGCCCTGACCGATGACCGTCTGACCCTTCTCCTCGAGTTTGACCGTCACCTCTCCTTGCGCCTCTGTTCCACTGGTAATGGCGTGAATAGCAAACTGCAAAAGCTTTGATTTCGTGCGAGTGATCTTCTTGATCGTCTTGAAGGTCGCATCCACTGGCCCATCGCCAAAACCTGCCTCTTGCATCAGTTTCCCATCGACCTCCATCTGGACAGTGGCCGTGGGTACTGTGACATTTCCCGCTACAACGTTGAGATAGACCAACTTGAAACGGTGCGGCATTCGAAGTATTTCCTCCACCACAATCGACTCAATATCCTCGTCATAGATCTCACGCTTTTTGTCCGCCAGCTGTTTGAATCGACTAAAGGCAAGCTCCAAGTCTTTCTCGGAGAGTCGGTATCCAAAATCCCTCAATCGCTCTCTGAACGCATGTCGTCCAGAAAGCTTCCCTAAGACGAGGGAGCTTTTCGAAATCCCCACCGATTCAGGGGTCATGATTTCATAAGTTAATTTCTCCTTCAAGATACCATCCTGATGGATTCCGGATTCGTGGGCAAAGGCATTGGCACCCACGATCGCCTTGTTGGGCTGGACAACCATACCGGTAATCTTAGAGACCAGCCGACTGGTGGTGAAGAGATGTTTTGGAATGACACGAGTATGAAATTGGAGCAGATCGTTTCTTGTTCGAATGGCCATGACCACCTCTTCGAGAGAAGTATTTCCTGCCCTCTCTCCAATCCCATTAATCGTACACTCGACCTGTCTGGCGCCGTTCTGAATAGCTATCAGGGAGTTCGCAACCGCTAAGCCAAGATCATTATGGCAGTGGACACTTAATGTCGCCTTTTCTATTCCCCGAACCCTCTGCCGAAGGGTCCCAATTAATTCGCCGAACTCCGAAGGAATGGCGTAGCCTACCGTATCAGGTATGTTGATGGTGGTGGCACCGGCCTTAATCACCGCCTCCAGAACCTGACAGAGGAAACCCACATCGCTACGGGTTGCATCCTCTGGGGAAAATTCCACATCCTCACAGAGCCTCTTTGCATAGCCTACTGCTTTGACCGCATCTTTCAAGACCTCCTCTCGGGTCTTTCGTAATTTGTATTTGAGATGAATATCAGAGGTCGCGATGAAGGTGTGAAGTCTTGGGAATTTGGCAACCCTTACTGCTTCCCATGCCCTCTCAATATCTTGTCGATTCGTGCGGGCCAAGGCAGCTACCCGAGAACGTCGTATCGTTTTTGAAATGGCCCTGACCGCTTCAAAGTCTCCTTCTGATGAGATGGGAAAACCTGCTTCGATGACGTCGATATTCAGTTTTTCGAGTTGCTCAGCGACCCTCACCTTTTCGGCTACATTCATCGTGGCTCCAGGGGATTGCTCCCCGTCCCGTAGAGTTGTGTCGAATATCTTAACCTGCTCGCTCATCTCTTTTATTTCTCCTTCTTCATGACTTTAAACTGTGAACCTTGGACGATGGACTATCAACTTGGAATTTTAAATTCATAACTCTTAACTCAAAAAATTTCCAGCACCTTTTTATAGAACTCCTCTTCTTCCCATATCTTCAGTTCGATGCGAAGGGCTCGAATGGGAAGATGACGGATATTTAATACTTTTAATTTTACCATATCCTTTTCCGTAGTCACAAACAAATCCACTCCCTCGCCTTGCTTTTCGAGAAGAGCCAAATCTTCCGGTTTGTAAAGATAATGGTCTGGAAAAATCAATGCTATTGTAATCTCAGCCCCATATTTCTTCAACAGGGAAGAAAAGTAGTTAGGGTTTGCGATCCCCGAAAGGGCGAGTACCTTCTTTCCTCTAAGAGAATGAATCTCCTCCCACTCCTCATTCGGGCCGATCAACCCCGAAGGTTCGTAGTGGCTATGGAATACCGGAGATGAGGGATGGATCCTGTGAAGCTTGGCCTCCAAGGGTTGACATGCCTTTGGATCGTCCACTTTCGTGAGGAGGAAGAGATGGGCTCTGCGAAGATGAACGAGGGGTTCTCTCAGGATGCCTCTTGGCAGAAGATGATCATCGCCAAAACCGATCTGCGAATCGATGAGCAGGATATTCAGATCTCGATGGAGTTGAAGATATTGATAACCATCATCGAGGAGGAGTCCGCGAATATGGAATTGTTGAAGCGCCATCTGTCCATTTATGAATCGATCTTTGCCGACAAGAATGGGAATTCCCTGAAGGGATTTGGCCATAAGAAAAGGCTCGTCGCCAGACTCTTCGGGTGAGAGAAGGGGTTTTTGGCCATCACTCACCAGTGGCCCAGAGGCCTTCTTTCCCCTATAACCTCTGCTCAGAATGGCCACAGGGATTCCCCTCTTCATCAACCCCCTTGCTAAGGCGATCACCAAAGGGGTTTTACCGGTTCCACCTACAGTGATATTGCCCACACTCATAACTGGGCAGGGAAGGCGTTTAACCTTCTTCAGGCCAACAGTATACAAGAAGCTCCTTGCTCGAACCAACCCTCCGTAGGGGAACGAGAAAAGATAGAAAGGGAAGAGAAGGATCTTCGCAAAGAAGGATTTTTCTTTCTGATAAAGGAACCGGTCAATTCGCATATTTCAAAAATAGTTCGGAGTGTTTTGTTTTAAGGCTCTGAACTCCTAACTACGAACTCAGAACTGTACTCTCGGCGAAGGAAGGTCGGAATTTCCTCAAAGGTTCTTTCGGTTGCTCCACGATGCTTCTGGAGAAATTGATAGCCTTTTTCTCCTATCTCTTCCCTTGCCCGTTCGTCAGAAAGGAGGCGCTTCACATGGAAAGCGAGATCTTCTTTACCTTTCACCTGGATTGCTGCTCCGGCTTCAATCAGATGACGGGAGACTTCTGAGAAATGGAACATATGGGGACCGAAGAGAACACATTTTTTGAAGAACAGAGGTTCGATTGGATTATGACCTCCAATGGGCACGAGGGTTCCACCAATGAAGACCAGAGTCCCAAGACTGTATAGATTCATCAGTTCACCCATGGTATCGAGCAAGATCACCTCTGCCAGGTCCTTCGCCTCTTCACCCGATCTCTCCTGATCCATGGAAAGCGACGTCTTCCTCACCCACGAGATCGACTCTTTCTTTAAAATCTGTTCCACCTCCTCCAGCCGCTGGAGGTGGCGGGGGGCCAAAAGGAGGACGAGATGGGGATCGGTCCTTCTCAGATCTCTAAAAAGGTTGAGCAGAATCTCCTCCTCTCCAGAATGAGTAGACCCTGCGATGAGAAGGGTTTCGTTTCCTCGGAGATAAAGAGATCTTGCCATCTCCTCCATGACTTCTTTGGAGAGAGAGGGGGAGGGTTGGTCGAATTTTAAATTTCCTGACACCCGCGTCTTGTTGATCGATGCTCCCATCTTAACGATGCGGTCTCGATCCTCTTCGGTCTGCATTAAGAAGAGGGAGATGTATTTCAAGCAACCTTCAAAAAAGAATTTGAAGAAAAGGTAACGTCGAAATGACTTCTCTGAAATCCTGCCGTTAAAGAGAACGATGGGTACTCCCTTCTTTCCGCAGGATCGAAGAAGGTTGGGCCATAGTTCTGTCTCAGCAATGAGGAGAAGGCTGGGTTGAATTCTTTCGATCATCCTTTTGATAGTGAGAGGATGATCGATCGGAAAGAACAGGACACGATCGGCCTCAATGGCTTGGTTTTTTGCGGCCTCATTTCCTGTCCGTGTGATTGTAGTCAGAACGATTTCAGAATGAGGAAACTCTTTTTTGATCCTCTTTAAAAGGGGAATCGAACAGAATACCTCTCCGACGGATGCAGCGTGGACCCAGATCGGTTTTCTGAGGGAGAGAGTTGGGAAGAATCCCATCCTTTGAATCAATTCCTTCCGAAATCGCCCGTCGATAAGAGCCCTGAACAGAAAATAAGGCGCAGCGAAAATAAG